>CBDTVF010000435.1:0-2873 GCA_965363775.1 uncultured Gammaproteobacteria bacterium | reverse complement strand
CCGCCTCCATCGCATCGGTAACAGCTGTCAGTTCTTGGTAATCAACCTTGATGAGTTTCAATGCCCGGGCCGCTATGACCTCGGTATCAGCAGCAACGATCGCCACCGCATCACCGCTGTAACGCACCTTGTCACCACACAGCACGGGCCAGTCCAGGTCGACAATACCGTGCAGGTTACGTCCGGGAATGTCATCTGAGGTTAAAACCGCACGTACACCGGCAAGCGCACGTGCCGCCGCGGTATCGACCGAACGTATGCGGGCATGTGGCACGCCGGCACGCAGGGTTCGAGCGTATAACATTCCTGGAAAATGGTAGTCATCTGTGAATTTTGCCTGGCCACGTATCTTGGCCAGCGCATCGGGATTGGGTTGTGCTTTACCAATTTCAGCACCGGCTTCAATGGTTTCTGGAATATAAGGTGAAACATCCTGGCCGGACGCCTGCTGGATAGCGCCAATGACACTCTGGTAGCCGGTGCAACGGCAGTAGGTGTCTTTGAGGGCGATCTTGATGTCCGCCTCAGAGACTGCTTCGCCTTTGGCCTGTTTCTCATCCAGCAATGCCTTGGATGTCATGATCAGGCCGGGGGTACAAATACCACACTGTACCGCGCCGTGATCCAGAAACGCCTGTTGCAGGGGATGAAGCTGTTCGTCGCTGGACAGGTTTTCGATGGTTTCCACATCAGTTCCCATCGCTTTGAAAGCAGGGAATGTACAGCTGACCACGGGCGTGCCATTAACCAGCACAGTACAGATACCACATTCGGCCTCGTTACAGCCGATCTTGGTTCCGGTCAGACGTAGATCTTCGCGTAAAACCTCGGATAGAAAACGTGATTCAGGCACATCCAGATCAACCGGTTTGCCATTGACTTTCATCTGTAGACGGCTCATAAGCCCACTCCTTCCGGCACAACATGGCCGCTTTGTGCACGTTTGGCAGCACGGGCTAAAATCAATGGCAAATGGGTCCGGATCATTTCAGCACGGTATTCGCGTGTAGCCCGGTGCTTACTGGTGCGTAATGGAACCGAGGCCAACACGGCTTCGGCTGCTGCATCGAATTGTTCCGCTTCTGCAGGCCCACCCGTGAGTATCTTCATGGCCGGTTCGGCCAGGTATGGTACAGGGCCTGCGGGACCGAGGCTGATACGTACCGCAGTAATAATGTTGTTTTCATCCAGTTGCAGACGTGTTGCCATCGAGATCATTGGCAATGCCACTCCCTGTGGTCGCATGACACGGGTAAAAGCCGTAGCCTCACCTACCGCGGTGGGCCGGAAACGCAAGCGTGTCAGGATGGCGCGGTGGTGGTCGATGGCACTTTTGCCAGGTCCCAGAAAGGCGTCCTGCAAGGGCATCCAGCGGCTACCGGTGCTGTCGGTGACTTCGATTTCCCCACCCAGGGCCAGTAAACCGATGCTGCCATCACCTGCTGGCAATGCATGCGCCACGTTACCGGCAAGTGTAGCCACGTTACGGACCTGCGGACCACCGATGACACCGCAACTTTCCACCAGGCAAGTGCCGTGATTGATAATGGGATCAGCTTGAACAATCTGCGTGTGTGTAACGGCACAACCGATGACAATGTGACCATCCTCATGGGTGATCTGGTCCAGCCCGGCAATACGTGATGTATCCACCATCGCTTCTTCCACCGGGCTTTGACCCTGTTGAATTTCCAGCAAAAGGTCAGTTCCGCCACCGAGCACCCGGGCGCGTCCGTCGTAGTGATTCAACCATTGGACCGCCTCTTTGATTGACTGCGGTGCGTGGTAGTTTTTCCAGCAAATTCTGATGACTGCGTTCCTCTCTTCCTACTGAAATAAATTCATGTTAATGGATCTGGGCCAATTGGACCTGAGATTATTGGACCCGGCTCCAGATACGTGGTGCCCTTTCCGCGCAACGCGCGCGTATGGCGTCTTCATCCAGGTGTGGTATCCGGCCTTCATCGACGATCACCCGGCCACGTGCAATGGTCGTCCGCACCGGCGCAAACGCCAGGCCAAACAACAGATGCCCATAGAAGGTATTGGCATTGAAAGGCGTGAAGGGCTGGTAATCGGGAATCATGATATCGGCCAGTTGTCCCGCTGCCAGCGCACCACGTGGTTCGCGGAACAAGCGGTTGGCAATACTGCGATTATTTTCCAGCAGAATTTGACAGGCCTCCACAAAAGCGATGGTCGGATCACGCTGCTGTGTACGCGGGTGCAGATACATGGCACGAGCCTGGGAAATCATGTGCGAGGACATACCGTCCGTACCGACCCCGACGGTGACCCCGTGTTGCAGAAAATCCAGGATCGGCGACACTTTCAAGCCGTTATTCATGTTGGATTCGGGGTTATTCACCAATATTGAATCGGTTGAGCAGAGCAAATCCATTTCTTCAGGCTCAAAATAGCTGCCGTGTGCAAAGATGGTCTTCTCACCCGGTATACCAAAATCCTGGAAACGCTCCATCAACCCCCGACCGTAACGCTCCCTGGTCAGGCGCACATCAGCTTTGTCCTCGGCCGCATGTACATGGAAGCCGGTATCCAGTGCATGGCCAACCTCGGCGCATCGCTCAAGTGTTTTTGTTCCAAGTGTCATCAATGCATGCATGCCAAACAGGGCAGACATCTGCCCGTCACCGGCAGTATGACATTTACGGATCCAGCGTTCGTTTTCTTCTATTCCCTCACCTTCGCGGTTACGGTCGGAAACCTCGTAACTGAGACAGCCACTGAGACCCACATCCCTGAATGCACGTTCGATTTGATCAAGGCTGCCATCGACACAGGAGGGCGAGGCATGGTGATCGATAATGGTCGTACAGCCAGCGTGGGCTGAGTCTATGATGGCCAATAGCGCA
>CBDTVF010000434.1:0-2875 GCA_965363775.1 uncultured Gammaproteobacteria bacterium | reverse complement strand
AACGGCGAGTACTACAACGACCAGGGCTGCGAATGCTCCCAGCAATTTGGGCCAGAGTACGGATTTCACCTGCCGTTCACCCAACTGCACCTCGTTGGCAGCGTCGTGCACCATGGCGGCGGTTACATCCATACGCTCTTTGGCGAATGCAGCCAACAGTGACCTGTCAGCAATAATATTGATCAACCGTGGTATGCCCTGCGAGCGTTGATAGAGCGCGTTCATCGCGCCACGCTTAAATGGGTTCCGCTGTGCACCTGCAATCTGCATGCGATGACGAATATAAAGATGTGTGTCCTTTGGTCCTAACGGACTCAGGTGGTAACGGGCCGTAATCCGCTGGGCCAACTGGCGCAGGTTACGACGTTGCAGCAGGTCTCTTAATTCGGGTTGGCCCAGCAGGACAATCTGCAGGAGTTTTTCCTTGCTGGTTTCGAGATTGGTCAGAAGCCTGACCTGCTCCAGTGCTTCCGGGCTGAGGTTCTGAGCCTCATCGATCACAACCACCACGCGCTCACCGAGCGCATGAGCATCGAGCAAATAGCGGTTCAGGCCATCTACCAGCAAACGGGTGCTGTCGATTGAATCACTGATGTCGATTCCCAGTTCTTCGCTGATGGCGGCTAATAACTCACGTGGTGTAACCAGCGGGTTGAGTAGCAGTGCAATATGAGTACCCTCGGGTATCTGCTCAAGCATACATCTGCACAACGTGGTTTTGCCGGTCCCGACCTCACCGGTAAGCTGGACAAAGCCACCACTTCCGCCCTGGCCAACCCCATACAACAGGTGCGCCAGTGCGTCACGATGACGTGCACTCAGAAAAACAAAAGCGGGGTCAGGTGTAATTGAAAACGGCGTTTCATCGAGTCCAAAATAACGTAAATACATGTTTTAGACCCTCAGCATCCATGGCAAATCAATTCGAGGCGCTAAGTTTATCACCAAGCGACCCAAGTCCAAGTACTGTTAGTGTCATTTGACCACACAACAGGAGATTAATAATGCCCTGCAGTTGGCAGCTGAATAAAATTATACTTTTATCACTTGCTCAGACAACGGCATGACGGCTACAATCGCCGGTGAATATTTGCCTATAGTACTGAAAAGCCCTGATATTACTGATTAAAATCTGGATTTTTTACTATTCAGACCTGTAACAGGGTATTTTAAAAGATTAAAACACGATCCAAACCATTGTGGAGCAATACCAATTCTGTGGTGCCCTCCCCGAAAACAATGATAATTAATTTGAGGCCTGAGTTTTCATGAAGAAAGAAAATACCATCATCGTCGCACTGGCCGTGCTGGCAGCTCTTATTGCGGCTACCTGGTTAATCCTGGTGGCTCCGGGATTGACCGGCAACGAAGTCAACATGACTCGTGGGGTGACACAACAAAGTGGAGATCACTTTGACCTGCACATGATTGTCCTGTGGATATGTGTGGTTATCGGTATCGGTGTCTTTACCGTGATGTTTACATCGATTGTCTTACACCGGAAATCCCGTGGTCATGAGGCTGCAAAATTCAGCCATTCAACCAAGGCGGAAATCATCTGGACCATTATTCCGGTATTGATCCTGGTCGTGATGGCAGTTCCGGCAACAACCGCACTGGTAAGAATGGAAGATTCTTCCGGCGCAGAAATGACCGTAAAAATCACCGGCTTTCAATGGCGATGGAAGTATGAGTACCTGGACCAGGACATCAGTTTTATTTCCAGTCTTGACCCCAATTCAAACGTTGCCCGCCAGTTGAATTCAGGTATCGCCCCTGAAAGTGTCGATAACTACCTGCTTGACGTCGACCACCCACTGGTACTGCCGGTGGGCAAGAAGATCAAGTTTCTGATCACCGCGGATGATGTCATCCACTCATGGTGGGTTCCCGCTCTGGGCTGGAAACGCGACGCCATACCAGGCTTTGTCAATGAAGCCTGGACCAATATTGATGAACCCGGGACCTACCGTGGCCAATGCGCCGAACTGTGCGGGAAAGACCACGGTTTCATGCCAATCGTCGTCGTGGCTTTGCCCGAGAATGAATTTGACGCCTGGGTTAGCGAACAATTGGCTGAACAGGGAGCAGCACAATGAGCACGGAAATTAGTCACGAAGATGTCACCCAGGCCCATGATGAGCATGATCATGGCGACCATAAACCCAGCGGGTTCCTGGATCGTTGGTTATTCACGACCAATCACAAGGACATCGGTACGCTCTACCTGATCTTCTCCCTGTCGATGTTCCTGATAGGCGGGGCCATGGCCATGGTTATCAGGGCAGAGTTATTTATGCCCGGTCTGCAACTGGTTGAACCGGATTTCTTCAACCAGATGACCACGATGCATGCATTGGTCATGGTATTCGGTGCCGTCATGCCTGCCTGGGTTGGGTTTGCCAACTGGTTGGTCCCTATGATGATCGGTGCCCCCGACATGGCCTTGCCACGCATGAACAACTGGAGTTTCTGGATTCTCCCGTTTGCATTTACCATGCTCCTTTCCACCCTGTTTATGGATTCCGGCGGACCTGCTGCCGGTTGGACCCTGTATCCACCCCTGGTATTGCAAACAGGAACCAGTTTTGCCTTTGTGGTCTTCGCCATTCACATGATGGGTGTATCTTCCATCATGGGTTCGATCAACATCATAGCAACGATCTTCAATATGCGTGCACCCGGTATGAGATTGTTACGTATGCCGATGTTTGTCTGGACCTGGCTGATCACTGCTTTCCTGCTGATTGCCGTAATGCCGGTTCTGGCCGGTGCAGTTACGATGCTATTGACCGACCACTTTTTCGGCACCAACTTCTTTAATGCAGCGGGCGGCGGTGACCCGGTCATGTTCCAGCATATTTTCTGGTTCTTC
>CBDTVF010000433.1:0-2882 GCA_965363775.1 uncultured Gammaproteobacteria bacterium | reverse complement strand
AGTTTGCCTTTCATAGCGTAAATTCCTGTTGGTTATTATTCCGCTCTAACGCACTTTAACCTTGATGATTTCTTCTCCATCCTCATCGCTCAAATGTACTGCACAGGCAATACAGGGATCGAAACTATGGATGGTACGCAGAATTTCTACCGGTTGTTTCGGGTCATGCAATTGGTGGTTATCCTCAAGGGCTGCCTCATAGGCACCAGGTTGGCCATTGGCATCTCGTGGACCCGCATTCCATGTGCTGGGAACCACCGCCTGGTAATTCTTGATGGTTTTATCCTCGATAACAATCCAGTGGGCCAGACCACCACGTGGTGCTTCCATGAAACCAACGCCCTGGGCCTGTTTGGGCCATGATGATGGCTCCCAAAGTACTTCGTTGAAAGTCCTGCTGTCGCCTGCCTTGATATTGACGATCAGGTCATCGAACCAGCCTTGCATGGCATCCGCAAATATCTTGGTCTCCAAAGTACGTGCTGCCGTCCGACCCAGGGTTGAAAACAGGGCCTCAACCGGAAGATCCAGTGTGCTCAATGTCATGTTGACCAATTCTTTGGTTTGCTCATGTCCTTTTGCATAAAGCATCAGTACACGGGCCAATGGTCCGACTTCCATCGCATGACCCTTCCAGCGGGGAGATTTCATCCAGGAGTAACCCTGGTCTACATCCAGGTGCTGATAAGGTGGTTTCGGACCGGTATAGTTGAGCTTGGTCTCTCCTTCATAGGGGTGCAGACCCTTGTCTTTGCCTGCTTCGTAGTCGTACCAGGAATGCGAGATGTATTCCTGGATCTCATCTGCAGCATTCATATCAACATCATGTATGGTGCTCAGATCACGATTCAGAATGGCACCGGCTGGTAGCATGAAACCTGAAGGATCATCCATGCCATTGGATGGAAAATCGCCATAGGTGAGGAAATTACCAAGACCTTCTCCACGGTTGCCCCAATCCTTGTAATAGCTCGCAATTGCCAGCGTATCCGGAACGTAGACCTGTTCGACGAAGACCTTCATCTGGTTGATGATGTCCTGTACCTGCGAAAGCTTTTTCATGTTGATGGCGGAATCGGAATTCAGATCGATCGCACAAGGCACACCACCTACGACAAAATTAGGATGTGGGCTCTTACCACCGAAAATAGTATGTAGGCGCGCTACATCACGTTGCCACGAAAGTGCTTCAAGGTAGTGGGAGACCGCCATCAGGTTAGCCTCCGGCGGAAGTTTGTAGGCTGGATGCCCCCAGTAAGCCTTGGCAAAAATACCCAGTTGACCGGCTTCCACGAAACCTTTCAGTTTTTTCTGCATATCAGAAAAGTAACCGGGTGACGATTTTGGATAATTACTCAGCGATTGTGCGAGCTCCGAAGTTGCCTTTGGATCGGCACTCAGGGCAGAAACGACATCGACCCAATCCAGCGCATGCAGGTGATAAAAGTGCATCACGTGGTCGTGAATATACTGAGCACCCGCCATGAGGTTGCGTATCAGATCTGCATTTTTGGGGACTTTGTAGCTCAGCGCGTTTTCAACCGAACGAATGGAGGCAAGACCGTGTACCAGTGTGCAAACACCACAGATACGTTGTGCAAAAGCCCACGCGTCACGCGGATCACGGTCTTTCATGATCACTTCAATGCCACGCACCATAGTGCCGGACGAATATGCACTCGCGATTCTATCGCCTTCCATCTCGGCTTCTATTCTCAGATGGCCTTCGATGCGGGTAATGGGATCAACTACAATGCGCTCGCTCATGTTATTTTCTCACTGCTTATGCGTTTAGATAGTCAGACAAAGACTGGTATTGCCATTCACATTCTGTGTGTGCGGAATGCTCACCTGATTCGTCATCGACCAGCATGCTCGTATAGGCCATGCGGGCACTCATGGCAGCCTGCCAGGCAGGCCCACCTGCCCTGGAATGCCCGATTGAGGTCGTCGCCGCCACAGCAGCGCGGGCGACAAAGTAACCCGACTGGTCAGACCAGCGCCCTTCGGCTCCGCAGCGTGCATGGCTGTCAAAAGTCACTGCATGGGCTGTTTTCAAGGCTGCTGCCAATTCCTCTTCGGTGGCTTCGGCATCAGCGGCCGTCTTGATAACCCGATCAAGACGTTTATCGTCACTCAGGTTAACAACATGTTTTACAAAAAGTGCTGCGACCTGTCTCTGTTGCTTGTCACCAAGGGACTCAAGTACCCGTTTGAAATCTGTTTCATTGTTGATGTCATTCATTTCATCCTGCTCCTTCACAGTCAGTCATCACTCAGATGTTCTGCGATTGTTTCGGTCAGACTTAACAGGGGAATATCCATATTATATTCTTCCAACCCATCTTCCAGATGTATTCGGCAATTGGAACACGCGCTGATGATTCCATCCGGCTTGACCTCATCAAGCTGGGCTTTCTTGCGTTCGAAAACCTTCAGCCGAATTTCATCTGCACGCTCATTGGCACTCACGCCACCACCTGCGCCACAGCACCAGTTCATCTTTCCAGCGTCCGGCATCTCGACAAAATCTTCCGCGAACATATCGATCAGCCTGCGTGGCTCATCGATAACCCCACCGCGTCGGGAAATCTGGCAAGGGTCGTGATAGGTGAGCTTCTGTGTTTCCTTACCGGAGAGTTTGAGCCGGCCTTCCTTACGCAGATCATCCAGTACTTCGAGTATGTGGCGCACTTTGAAGTTGAAGGGCTTTCCAACCAGGTTGGGGCCATCCCAGCGTATCGCCATGTAGGCATGACCGCATTCCGGACTGATGACCGTTTTAACCCTGAGCTTGTCAGCCACATCGACAATACGTTGTACCAGTTCGGCCGCAATATCAGACACGCCAATCTGGATACCGCTGTTGGTGGCCTCAAATG
>CBDTVF010000432.1:0-2889 GCA_965363775.1 uncultured Gammaproteobacteria bacterium | reverse complement strand
CTACCATCCTTGTGCGAATCGGATTCAGCTCGACATAAGCCATGCACGCTGCCAGTGCTTTTTCATCAAACAAGGCCTGAGACTTGAAACGGCCGCCGATGTGCAGGGATGCACAAGTGCCGTGAGCGCATGGATGCGCTGGAGCGGCCCAGAAACGTCCTGTAGCCTTATCTTCATAGTTGACTTCTCTTCCCGAGACAGGCACGCCAGCCACCGGCAGCGCGTCTGCAAAGCCGCAACCCGGCGCTGAGCCAGGCGCACACAGTGAGACTGAGTCCGGCGAAAAGCCATAAATAATTTAGCCAGAGGATACAGCCTGTTTTTGCTGGATCACATTGTCTTTTATGCCATTCGGGTCAGAGTAAAATTAAACATACTAAACAATGTTACTCTGACCCTAATTATTCTAATTATTGGTACTTATCGGTTATGACATTTCCGAGCAATTGTCAGTTACACCCCGGCAGCATTTTGTTATCGTCACCAGGCGCGCTAAATATGCACCCATCAATGATTCAGTAAAAGGCGCAGAGCAAGGCATACGTACTGCACCACGTCCCGACCAGATCATCCCCAAATCCATTGCACACAGCAGCGTGATCGCCGATGCACTGGCGGCCAAACCGGAAAAAGCAATTGGCACGAAACCTCTTTTATGGTTAACGTATGCCCACAACGGGATAGCAGTGATACAGAATATTTATTTTCGTTATCCCCTTGCATTATCTATGGTTATGGCGTCAAATAAAAATTATAAGAAAAAGTCGGAAATAAGATTACTACATTAAGATAGTACCCGATGGTTGATTAACACAGACACAACATTACCATGCAACTGGTAATTTACGCAGAGGGAGAACGCGGAGCCATGTTAATAAAATCCCCCTTTCTCAGCAACATACAATAAATAAGTGTCTCGGTGCAACGCAAGCGTAACACCAGACAAATAAAAAAATAATTGTGAAGAAAGAGGAGACCCTGTATGTATCCCACCTTACGTATCCACGCGTATCTATATTTATTGCTCTGCCTTTTGCTTAATGGCGGGACTGCCGTTGCCGATGTGCTGAAGGGCGATAGCCTGCAGGCCGTCATCGATGACGGTGGTGTCTATATGGGGTTGGCGGTCTGTAAGGACTGTCACCCTACCCAGCATGATCAGCTAATTCAAGATCCTCATGGCCAGGCAAGTGACTCGCGTTCTCCCTTTGCGAACAACGGCTGCGAAACCTGCCACGGCCCCGGGCAAAAGCATCTCGCCGATGTATCAGGCGGTCTAGTCTCTTTTACGGGTGAAAATCCTTCACCGGTCGATACACAAAACATCATGTGCACCCAATGTCACCAGGGCGGCAGCATGGTTGAATGGCATGCCAGCCTGCATGAGTCTGAGGAGCTGGCCTGCACATCCTGCCACAATATGCACAAACCCGACCTGTCCATGGACCGAACGACCGAGGCCCAGGTCTGTTATACCTGCCATAACGACGTACGCGCCCAGACCTACCAGAGATCCAGACACCCCATCAGGGAAAGCAAAGTGGTGTGTAGTGACTGCCACAATTCCCATGGTTCGAACGGTCCCACAATGCTCAAACAGCTAAGCCTGAATGACAACTGTTACGAGTGTCATGCGGAGAAGCGTGGCCCCTATCTTTGGGAGCACTATCCTGTGACAGAAGACTGCAGCCTGTGTCACCGTGCACACGGTTCGATTCACAAAGCTCTGCTGAAAAAACAGGGTACACAGCTCTGCCAGCAATGCCATGCGCAGATCGGCCCGGACGGTAGCGGCCATATCCGCACATATTATGATGCCTGGGACAAAGATCCCAAACGTGGGCGCAGTTTCCTGGGCCGAAATTGTGCAAACTGCCATAAAGTGCACGGATCGAATCATCCTTCAGGGGCCAACCTCCTGCGCTAGCCAACCAGATTACAAGGAGCATATTATGTTTAAAACAAAAACACCATTACTGATTGCCACCTTGCATGCCCTGGGACTCACCTCGGGACTGGCACTAGCAGAGGTAGCGGCAGAGACAGAAGTAAAGACAGAGATCAAAGAAAAAGCGGTTATCGTTAAAGCCGAACCGTCGGTCGACAAATTCGAGCTAGGTATCGGCTACATCAGCGACGACTCCTACAAATTTGGTCGTTATAACGGCATGACCGAACAGGGCGCATATTTAATCGGCGACATCAAGGCGAAAAACTATGCTGATAAAGGCAGCTTCTGGAAGCTGCGCGCCACCAATCTGGGACTGGATTCCCGATATCTAAGATTAGATGCCGGCGTCCAGGGCAGTCAACAGTTCTTCCTCGAATACGACCAACTGCCCGACTATGAAAATGATACCGGCACAACCCCATTCACCAACCCGGGCAGCACCAATCTGACCTTACCTGCGAATTACGACGCTGCCAACCTGAACAGCTTTCTGCAGCCCTTCGAGCAGAAAACTGAACGAGAACGTGTGGGAGTTGGCGGCAAGTTTCAGATAAAGAGCCGCTGGGAACTGGGCTTCGACATGTCTCAGGAAACCAGGGAGGGAACCGACTGGATTGGCAGCAGTATGGGCCCCACAGATGAGTTCAACCTCTTGTTTAAGACGACAGGGGTGTTGTTGCCTGAGCCGATTGACTATGAGACAAACAAGATAAATGCAGCCCTGAACTATAACGGCAAAGAGACTCAATTAGAATTCGCTTATCACGGCTCCCTGTTCTATAACAATGATGCTTCGCTCACCTGGCAGGATCCGTTTGATCTGACCCGTACCGGTCGTATGGCCCTGGAACCGGACAATCAGATGCACCAGCTCTCCACCATGCTGGGCCAAACGCTGTCAACGACCACCCGTCTCTCTGCACTGGCATCTGTTTCAC
>CBDTVF010000431.1:0-2889 GCA_965363775.1 uncultured Gammaproteobacteria bacterium | reverse complement strand
TGTCCAGGGGGCGGATTCCATATCCTGTGCGCCATCGGCAACCAGGGCGCCCCAAGAGCTCATGGGCTCTTGCACACCAAGCCCCAGGAAGCTTAAAAACGATTCAAGCAGAATAACCTGGGGGATGGTCAAAGTGACATAAACAATCACAACGCCCAACAGGTTGGGGGTGATATGCCGCTTGATAATGGCCCAGTCACCCACACCACAGGCCCTGGCAGCTTCGACAAACTCGGTATTTTTAAGGCTCAGGGTCTGGCCACGTACAATACGCGCCATATCCAGCCAGGTGACCGCACCAATGGCGACGAATATCAGCAGGATATGCCGGCCGAATACCACCATCAGCAATATGACAAAAAACATGAACGGCAAGGCGTAAATAATATCGACCACACGCATCATGATGCGATCGGTCACACCGCCAAAATACCCGGCTATGGCGCCATAGCTGATACCGATCGCAATGCTGACAATGGTTGCAACCAGGCCTATCAACAATGAAACCCTGCCACCTTCCAGTGTACGCACCAGTATATCCCGGCCTACTGAATCGGTACCAAACCAATGACCACTTTCGATACTCGGTGGGGTGGAGGTGTAATCCCAATCGGTGAAGTCCGACTCCCAGGAAATCACCATTGGCCCAAACACGACCAACAGAAACATGATGGCCATGATAAAGGCACTGTAAACCGCAGCCCGGTTCTTTAGCAGGCGATGCCAGGCGTCTTCCCAGGGGGAGCGCCCCTTGACGTCGCTGACTCCCAGCGCCGCTTCAAAAGGATCGATTACCTTAATATCAGCGATTTTCGTCATATCGAACCTTGGGATTCAACCAGGCATAGATCAGGTCTACCAGGAAATTCAGTACAATGATCAGCACGCCATAAAAAATCACCACGCCCATCACCAGCGTGTAATCACGATTCAAAGCCCCTTGTACAAAATAACTGCCCAGGCCAGGGATGGAAAATATCCGCTCAATGACCACCGAACCACTGATCATTCCAGCAGTCGCGGGACCCAGGAATGATATGACCGGTAACAGAGCCGGTCTTAGTGCATGCCGGCGTATCACCATGCTCTCGGGTAATCCCTTGGCACGGGCTGAGCGAATAAAATTACTGTGCATCACCTCGATCATGCTGCCACGGGTCAGGCGCGCAATATAGGCAGTCACCGGCAATGCCAGTGTCACTACCGGCAGCACCATGCTGGCAATGCTCCAGTCCCAGCCACCGGCCGGTAACCAACCTGCATAAACAGCCAGTAACAGGATCAATATCGGCGCAATCACAAAATTGGGAATAGAAATGCCAAGCATGGCAATACCCATCAGTGAATAGTCAGCACGTGTGTTTTGTCTGAGTGCCGCAGTAATACCCAGCGCAGTTCCCAGGAAAAAGGACAGCACCATGGCGGCCAGGCCTATGGTCAGGGAGACCGGGATACCCTGTCCGATCAGCTCGTTGACTGTCCAGTCCTTGTACTGAATAGACGGCCCGAAATCCAATACGGCAACCTGGCCGAGATAACGGAAGTACTGACTTAATACGGGTTCATCCAGGTGGTACTTGGCATTCAGATTGGCCTCGATATCCGGAGGCAGGTCTTTTTCAGTATCAAACGGCCCACCCGGCGCCACCCGCATCAGGAAAAACGCCACAGTGATCAACATCAGCAATGTCGGGATCAGGCCCACCAGGCGCCGTAAGGTATGTCTCAACATGCCGGAATCCTGAATCATCAGACCGTACCCCCTGAAGTGGTATCTACCCCATCGGGAACATCTTCTTCAGGTATTACTGATTCGATTGTCTCTTCTGGTATTGTTGTTTCGTTTTGCTCCACTGGTACGCCTGCTTCCTGCTCAGTCACGGATGATTCAGATTCCAGGCCTATCTCTTCCACACCTATCTCTTCCACACCCGTCTCTTCCACACCCGTCCCGTCCCCGGTTGTTTCTTCCGGAGAAGTCACATCCTCTGCTTCATCAGTGGAAACGGCATCATTTCTCTGCCCGGTCACGGTGATCTCTTCCAGCAATTCAGATTCAGCCTTCAGAAAAAACATATCCTTGCTGTAATGGTGATCCATTACATTGGCTTGCCAGCCTTTAAGACGCGGGTTAACCATGCGTTTTGTGACATAGGTGTATAGCGGGATAAATGGCGTTTCCGTCAATAGCAAACGTTCGGTCTCAAACATCAGACGTCTGCGTCTGGAAGGAATACGTTCAGCTGCAACCTCATCAAGAAGGGAATCGTACATATTGTTAGAGTAACCGAAGTCATTGCGACCGTGTCCGGTACGGAACAGGTTTAAAAAGCTGTAAGCATCCGCATAGTCGGAGATCCAGCCAGCCTGAAATACCTGTGTCAGCACCTTTCGTTCACGATTTTGCAAAAACACCTTATACTCTTCATTCAGCAATGTCGCCTGCACACCCAGGACCTGCTTCCATAGTGAGGATGCCGCCAGGGCCATCTTTTTGTTGTTGTCGCCATTGGTGTAGCGAATTTCAAACCTCAGTGGATTTTCTTCTGAATAACCTGCTTCGGCATACAGACGCCGGGCTTCCGCGTTGCGTTCATCCTGGGTCCACTCCGCCCATTCCGGTACCGGTGATACATAATCCCTGATACCTGGAGGTACCAGCGTGTAGGATGGTAGTTCACCAAACTGGGTGACCTTTTCCGTCAGCAAATCCCTGTCGATAGCCAATGCCAAGGCCCGTCTGAGCCCCGGGTTCTCGATAAATGGTTCACGCTCAAGATTAAAACCAAAATAGTATGAGCCCAGCCAGGGACTGATCATCAGTTCGTCCGGAAAATGTTTTTTTAGCCATGCGAATTGATTGCTCGGCACCTCGGCAGTCCAGTGCAG
>CBDTVF010000430.1:0-2903 GCA_965363775.1 uncultured Gammaproteobacteria bacterium | reverse complement strand
CAGGGTATCGAAATCCTTTGTCGGTAACCGTGAAGCAACTGAGGAAGAATACCGCGATCAGGATAAGACCTACAGTCTGTTTAGCCAGAAAATAAAGGCTTCCTCTAACAGAGTCACAGGCGACGATGACAATGTTCGTACCGCGCTGGGTAAAGATTTTTTTGAACGTCCCTGGGGTTATACTGTGGCATCCAATTATGGTGTTTGGGGTATGGCGCAGAATTCCAGGGATTATTCGCCTAAAGACTGGTGGAACAGCGAAGGTGGTGGCCAACATTTTTGTAGAGAGGGTTATGGCAGCCTGGTAGCACATTATGGCCGGGATGTACCGGTATCATTAGGTGCCTGGGTTAGCGAAATAGATTGGCGAGGCGATGGTGTCAAGGTGATTTCCTCCGCGGGAACCATAAAGGCGAAGGCAGCCATTCTTACTGTTTCGGTCGGAGTGCTGGCGAATAACCGCATCAAATTCACACCTGAATTACCGCTGAAAAAACAGGAAGCCATTGCCGGTATTGATATGGGTGTAATGAATTATATAGGTTTACAGTTTACAGACGACGTATTTGGTTTTGGTGCCGATGTCTATGTTGATCAGCAACAGCATGACGAGAACGGGGTTGGCTATTTGGCAAATATGAGTGGTACCAATCTGGTTTATTCCTATGTTGGCGGCGATCAGGCCAAAGCGTTGGAATATGAAACGATGGATGTTTCAATTGCTTATAGCCTAGATGGTATGAAAAGCATGTTAGGGAATGATATAGAGAAGAAGTTTGTCAAAGGTTATGCCACCACGACAGGCAAAATACCTTTTTGGGACGGAGCCTATTCTGCCGCGAGACCGGGTAAGCAATCGATGCGCTCTGTGTTGCGCCAAACACTGGCCGAGAAATTATTTTTCTCTGGTGAAGCCTGTCACCCGACCCGGTGGGCCAGTGTCGATGGTGGTCTTAATTCAGGTAAAAGCTCTGCTTTCGATGCCTCAAGGTATATTAAAAGCCTTGGTTGACCGTAATTACGGATTGAGAGCCTGGAGCCTGCTGGCAAATGTTCGCCGCTGTTTTGCCCATGCACTGGGTGAAGATACACCGATGGTTTGATTCCGACAGGGATTACCGAACTGGTAACAGGCCTTCGAAGTACCGTTATATTAACAAGCAGGAAAACCGTGGTGAAAAACGATAAAAAACGCACGCTATTTAGCTTCGCGATCGTAGCAGACTCGCATCTTACCGAGGAAGAAAACCTGTCTTTCGAAGGTGGTGATACTTACGGCAGCAAACTTTCAGCCATGTATGGTGATCTGATTGCCCGTGTGAATGCCATGAACCCTGCATTTGTCGTTCATCTTGGCGACATTACAGATCCTGTACCGGTATCTCCCGAATTCACTAATTCGGCGCAGGCTTTCCACAACGCCTCGAACATTTTCGATATGCCCTACTACCTGGTGCCGGGCAATCACGACATCGGTGAAAAAATTCACCCGGCTCTGCCTGAAATCAATGACGAGGTATCTATTACCAAACCCGCCATCGAACAGTACGAGCAACACTTCGGTCGGCAACGATACAGTTTCGAGCACCAGGATTGCCTGTTTCTGGTAATCAACTCCATGCTGCATAACTCAAATCTTGAGGATGAGCGTGAACAATGGGATTGGCTGGAAAAGACACTCGAAGACAACATTGGAAAACGGGTCTTCGTCTTTGCCCACTATCCCATTTATTTGTCAGCAAGGGATGAGCCCGGTTTTTACGACAATATTGACGAGCCGGCACGCTCCAGCCTCATTGAGCTGCTTGAACACCACAAGGTTGAAGGCTACTACGCCGGGCACGTCCACAATTTTTTCTACAATTACCTGAACGGCATGCATCATTTCGCGCTCCCGTCGACAGGTATCATCCGCACCGATTACATGGAGTTTTTCCGCACCCCGCCAACGCGCGAAATGGGTAGCTTCGATCCGGCCAAGCTCGGGTTCTTCTGGGTCGACGTGTATGCCGACAGGCATGTACCACACATGATCAGGGCTAGCGACAGACTTCCATATCGCACCCATTCATGGAATAGCAGCGGCACGTCCATTACCCTGGATTTGCGCATGCCCTGGTGCGATGAAGTAGATATCCCATCGTCGTGGGGGATAGAAATTTTTGAGCGCAAAAACGTACGCAATGACTACCCGCTAGCCGCCCTGTGGGAGATGGGGGTTACGGACTTGAGAATCCCTATCTCGGATATCCTGGACGCAAGGGTATCAAATCGACTGAAAGAACTAATGGCTCTGGGACACAGGTTTACCGTCGTCATGTTTGGCCTGCCGAACGAAGAACGTTGTGCCGCACTCGCAGACCATGCTGATGGCATCAAGGCGATTGAGGTGGTCGCCCTGTTCAATCAGTGGCCGGAATTCGCCGCGTCGTTGAAAGAACTACGCCAGGGATCGGACTTTGAGATATTCCTGCATGCCGTTCGCCCTGAAGTTGAAGGCTGGACAACGCACCATGGCATGCACGCAGACCTGATAGACGAAGTTGATTGGGTGCTGGACCAGACCGACCTGACGGATGCCGTCGATGGGTTCGTGTTTGGTATCAGGCGCGATATGTCGCCTGTTGACGGGTATGCGGCTGTACGGCGATGCCTTTCCGGCACGACCTATAAAGCTCTGCTGCATGTACCGTGTGTCGATATGGCCTGGGTCGCGCAGTCCAATCATGAATTCGCCGAGAAAGAAGAGCTCGCCCGTGTCGCCGAGGCAACCCTGCTGGCGCGAGCAAACCATGATCTTTCGGTCGTCATTGATAACTTTGTCGAATTGGATCGTGGATACTGCAGTTGTCAGGGTCTGGTAGACAGGCTGTACAATCCAAAGGACGGTAGCCGGGTCGTAA
>CBDTVF010000429.1:0-2905 GCA_965363775.1 uncultured Gammaproteobacteria bacterium | reverse complement strand
GATCTATTCCTTCCCTGTTCCAGAAAAGGCCGCGGTCGGCGAATTCACCTTCTGGATTGACGGGAAAGCTGTGACCGGAGAAGTACTCGAAAAAGAACAGGCACGTGAGATTTATGAAACCGAAACGCAGGCTGGACAGGACAGCGCCCTGACTGAACAGGACAGCTATCGAAGCTTTGATATCTCGGTCTACCCCGTTCGCGCCGGTCAGGATGTGCGTATCCGTCTGACATACATACAAGCTGCACACGTTGATTCCTCCATCGGCCGTTATGTCTATCCGCTGGAGGACGGCGGTGTGGACGAGCAAAAACTGTCTTTCTGGACCTATCAGGAAGCCGTTGAAGAACGCTTCAGTTTTAACCTGTCCTTTCGTTCTTCCTGGCCAATTGACGATTTCAGACTGCCTAAGCATTCGCAGGCAAATGTTCAGAAATTATCAGATTGGGAATGGAGCGTATCGCTGGTTAACGAAGATGCCGCTGCCGGGATGACTGTTGAAGAAGAAGGTATGACCACCGTGATGACACCTTCAGTCGTACATTCACTTAATGAAGATATCGTCGTCTACTGGCGGCAGATGCAAGGACTGCCCGGTGCGGTCGAAATGGTCGCCTACAAGGAGCAGACCGGTGACCGGGGCACCTTCATGATGACGGTTACACCGGGTGATGATATTACACCGATCACCGAAGGCCGGGACTGGGTATTTGTACTTGATCTCTCCGGCTCGATGGAAGGCAAATTTCAGAGTCTTGCTGAGGGTGTTAACCGGGGTCTTTCCAACCTGAATCCGGATGACCGTTTCCGGATCATTCTGTTTAACAATCATACGAAAGAGATCACTCCCGGCTTTGAATATGCAACACCTGAGAATGTACAACAATACATCCGTGTGCTTGAAGGCACGCGACCGAACAGCGGCACCAACCTGTATGCCGGTCTCAAGCACGGCATGCAGTCGCTGGATGCCGATCGCAGCAGCGCATTGATACTGGTCACCGATGGGGTCGCCAACCTCGGGCACACCGAAAAGAAAGATTTTTTGGAATTGCTTGAAAACCAGGATGTGAGACTTTTCAGCTTCGTCATGGGCAACAGCGCCAACCGGCCATTGCTCGAGAGCATGGCAAAGGTTTCAAATGGCTTCGCAATGAATGTATCAAACAGCGACGACATAGCGGGTAAGTTACTTGAAGCAACCTCCAGGTTGACACACGAAGCACTGCACGATGTCGATGTGAGCTTTTCAGGCATCAAGGTTAAAGACCTGACTCCTGAGCGCATCGGCAGCCTTTATCGCGGCCAGCAGTTGATTATCATCGGGCATTACTGGGGACATGGCGAGGCGAGTGTCACCATCAATGGCAAAGTTTCCGGTGAAAGCAAAGTTTATTCGACAATACTTGAGTTTCCCGAAGTAGCGACCCTGCATCCTGAAATAGAACGGCTATGGGGATTTGCGAAAATCGAGGATCTGCAAAACCGACTTGACTACTTCGGAGAAGACGCCGATATCGAGCAGGCGATCATCGATGTTGCGGTAGAGAACAGCCTTGTCACCGACTACACCTCGATGATTGTACTGCCCGAAGAGAGATACGAGGAACTCGGTATCAACCGTCTTAACAAGAAGCGTGTAGAGAAAGAATTGCTGGCACGGCAGGAACGGGCCTTGCAGGGTATTCGGGATAATCGCGTGGACCACAATCAACCGATGTACTCGAACCCACGCGCAGGTCATGCCAATGGTGGTGGCGCTTTTGGACCCTTGATGCTTTTGTTGCTATTACCCCTGTTATGGCAACACATCAGGACCACAAGACGTTTTCAATAATGTCATCCGGGCAGCCTTCGGGCTGCCCTTTATTCGGAGCACCGCAATGGCAACCCGACAAATACCTTTCCTGACAATTGGACTGATAACCATACTTGTGAGTCTCTACTTCCTGGTGCCGGACAAGACATTGCTCTATTTCTCCCCCGGGGATATTGCCGGGGGACAAACCTGGCGAATTGTCAGTGGTCACTTCACGCACGCTGACTTGAAACACCTGTGGTGGAACTGTCTCGGACTGGCCGTATTGGGCACACTGATTGAACGACACTCTCGAATTCAGTGGTGGGCAGCACTCGTTGTGGGAATCACTTCGGTCAGTGTCTTGTTGCTTTCACCATTCTCGCAGTTGGAAAACTACTGCGGCCTGTCAGGTGTACTCAATACACTGCTATTGGTTCTGATCTGGCTTGAATGGAGGCTAACCCGATCCTGGTTAATGATCGCCATCGCCTGCGGCAGTATCGCCAAGGTGGTGATCGAGATCTACCTGGGAGAATCACTGCTTACAAACATCAGCTGGCCACCCTATGCATGGTCACATGTTGCCGGCCTGGCCGGTGGTTTGATCGTCATCTGGTTGCAGAAGGTATTTGTAAGATTGGAACGTAGTTATGCAATGCATTAGGAGAATAACCTCACTATACTCAAATGGGGTCGGTGGTGACCCCTTTTCCTTTGCAAGCTGCAAATCCCTGGGACTATTAAAATGAAGAACAAACTGTTGCTAATCCTTATTCTGACTGCATGTTTCGGTGTTACCTCAGCTCAGGATGCCAAAAAAGAAGAACCAAAAGCTGACGTGGCCGTGCCAAAAGCTGAAAGCTCCGTTACATCGCACCAGATCAAGATTGATGGAAACACAATTCGCTACAAAGCTGTTGCGGGCACGACTATTCTCAAGAATGATGATGGTGACCCTCTTGCCAGCTTTGGCTATACGGCTTACCTGAAAGAAGGTGTCGAAGATCTTGCGAGCCGCCCCATTATGTTTGCCTATAACGGTGGACCCGGATCATCATCGATGTGGTTGCACATGGGTGTGCTCGGGCCGGTCATCGTAACCAC
>CBDTVF010000428.1:0-2914 GCA_965363775.1 uncultured Gammaproteobacteria bacterium | reverse complement strand
CGGTGTATCCGACATTGACCCTGTCGAGACGCAACACAGAGGCATTTTTGCCTTGGTTGTTGAACTCATGCGTCAGGTTAAACCAACGTCTGTCATCGTTGATGACATCTGAACCGGGGATGATCAGCCCTGGTAAGCCGCGCAAGCCCGCGAGCGTGTCGGAATGCACACCGATCAATTGTGCGTGTATACCAAAATCCCAGCGATCACGTCGTGCTGAGGCTTTCAGCCGGACTTCAAGATTATGATCCTGTAGATGGTCGCCGTTGATACTGTACAGCACGCTATCTTCAGGAATACGGGTGTGGATATATTGGTACTTGCTGTGTCCACCGAATGACCAGTCTGTTTGTGTGGCCTTTTCAGACCCAAAGTCTTGCGCATGGATATTCGCAGAAAAAAGACAAGCCCAGAACAATGCTATAACAACGAGGCGACCCGGGCTTAGGCAACCCGGGCTTACGGTAGTGTCAAGCCTGAATGGTTGGAGTTCTAACATGGCGCAGCATCATACCGCTTGATGCAACTCATCCTTTATCACCCGTCCGTCCTCCATACTGATACGCCGGTCGGCCCACTCCATCACCCGCGCATCGTGGGTGGCAATCAGGAAGGTGACTTTATGAACACGGTTGAGTTCACGAAAATGGCTCATCAGTTTTTCCATGCTACGCGAATCCAGGTTGGCTGTCGGCTCATCGGCCAGCACCAGTTTCGGCTGACTGACAATGGCGCGCGCGACGGCTACACGTTGTTGCTGTCCACCCGACAACTGAGCCGGTCGCCGGTTTTCCATGCCTTCGAGTCCGACCTCCTGCAATATCTTGAAAGATCGCCTTTTACGTTCCGCTGCATTTACACCTTGCACCTGCATGACGAATTCAACATTTTCCTGGGCGCTGAGCACCGGGATCAGGTTGTAAGCCTGAAACACAAAACCGATATGATGAAGCCGCAAATCTGCCAGCGCAGCCTTGCCCAGCAGGTCAATCCGTTCACCATCAATGGATATCTCGCCACTATCCAGCGAATCAAGCCCGCCGATGGCGTTGAGCAATGTGGTCTTACCCGACCCGGAGGGCCCGGACAGGCAGATAAATGAACCCTGATCAATCTCCAGGCTGACATGATCAAGCCCCTTGATCACCGCATCACCCTGCTGATAGTACTTGCACAAGTCGGTACAGCTTATTGCTGACATCTATATGACCTCACTTTTTAACATGCTGATCATTCCATCTAAATTTACAAAAGGGTTTTCAGATCCGGCCAAGGGCTTCGACTGGCCGGTACTGGGCGGCCCGCCAGGCCGGCAATAAACTGGTCACTAATCCCAGCACGATAACAACCGAATTTGCCAGCACAAGATCCGGCCACAGCAGAACTGGATACAACACGCTGGACGCACCCATCATTTCCATACCCTGCGATACTACAGATATATCAATCCCGTCTTTCAGCGGAATGATCGTGCCGATTGCCAGCAGGTTTCCCAGTAACAAACCCAGGGTCAACAGTAGCAATGACTCGACCAGTATCTGGTAAACAATAGCTGATGGTCTCATCCCCAGTGCCCGCATCAATCCAATCTCGCGAACACGCTCAAATACGGCCATCATCAGGGTATTCACCAGTCCGAAGGAGAGTGCCAGAAAGATCACCACCATCCAAACCAGTACAAAGCCATCCATCACCTTCATCATGGTCGCCAGGTAAGGATCAAGCTCCAGCCAGGACAATACTTCGCGGTCCGCTGCCACGGCGTTTCTAATACCTGACGTCAGCGCTTCGGGCGCGTGGTAATCATGCCCAAGCACTGCGATTTCAGAAATTTCAGTACCGATACCCAACATGGTCTGGACCACATCCCGACCAGCATAGACGATACTTTCCTCACGACTTTCCAATTCGGCTTTGAAAACTCCCACGATCCTGAAACCACGGTCTGCAATGGCATTATCAGGATCCTGGCTCATCACCACCACGCGCTTGCCGAGACGTGTCTCCAGACGCTGCATCAACTTTCTGCCGATCACGATACCGCGATCATCACTGCCGTTAAGGAAACGACCTTCTATGACATCTGATGCATCAAACCCCAGCGCCACTTCACCATCGGGGTTCACACCCAACAGGGATATGCCACGATTTTCATATTCGCTGGAGATCATGGCCGGTACTTTTACCCGGCTTGTCCATGCTTTTACCTGGTTGGAATTGAGAACAGAGAGCAACGCCTCACCCGGCGCTGGTATGCCGTGAGTGACCGACGGGTCATCACGGTAAGCTGCAGCATGTATCTGAACATGACCCGGCAATGCCCCGATACCCTGTTTGACCATGTCATCCACCATGCCACGCAACAGGGCCGTCATGAAGATCATTGCCCAGACGCCCACCGCAATGGCCAGTAGCATAATCAGGGTACGGCGGTAATTTCGCCACAAATTACGCCATGACAGCCTGGTCATTGCCCTTATCGGTAATGCCATCAGACTGCCCTCATCGCTTCTACCGGTCGTAAGCCGTACAACTTCAGCGCCGGGTAGATGGCGGCAAACAGGCAAAATACAAAAACGACTGACGGCCCAAGTAACAACGATAGCGGACTGACCGCAGGATACATCACCGGGGACAAATTGAATTTCGCCGCCATTTCATCCATGCCGGGATAGGCAAAACCCGCAGATGCAAAATAACCGGAAACTAGTGCACCGAGCAGCACGCCAATGAGCAGGCCGAGTGAGGCCATCAGGAAGGTTTCGAGCAAGACCAGCAAAGCCAGGCGCCGGGGTTTTATACCCAGTGCCATAATGACGCCAAACTCACGGGTGCGCTCCAACACCGACATTAACTGGGTATTGAGTACACTGAATGCCACCAGGACGATCAACACCGCATACATGAACCAGGC
>CBDTVF010000427.1:0-2919 GCA_965363775.1 uncultured Gammaproteobacteria bacterium | reverse complement strand
ACGTAATTACCTCAAGCAGCTTCTAACTCCCAAGTAGTATCTTCAGATTCAAACAATCCTGATTCTTGCATATTGTTATAGGGCAGGCGCTAATCAGTTTTCATACAGAAAACTGATTCTAAAGCGGAGGTTATGCCACTGGCTGGAACTCGGAAGGACTCTGTCCAATCATGTGTTCATAGGTCTGCCAGCGCAGGTCAACCATTTTCTGTGCCAATTTCATCAGGTTTTCGGCTTCTTCAGGATTGGTGCGTGTCAACATCTTATAGCGTGCTTCATTGTAGGCATATTCTTTGAAGCTGATTCTAGGCCTTGGAGAGTCCAGCACAAATGGATGCTGCCTTGCTTCACGTAACGCCGGATTGTAGCGTAGCAGTGGCCAGTAACCACTTTCTACTGCCAGTTTTTGTTGGCGTGGGCCATTGCGCAAGTCAAACCCATGTGCAATACAGGGGCTGTAGGCGAGAATAATGGAAGGCCCATCGTATTCTTCGGCCTCTCTCATCGCGAGTAAGGTTTGCTGTGGATTGGCTCCAAGTGCAACCTGGGCAACATAGACATTACCGTAGGAAATCGCCTGCAAGGCCAAGTCCTTTTTGCCAATCCGCTTACCGGCAGAGGCGAATTTAGCCGTCGCACCAGTCGGTGTGGCTTTTGACATCTGCCCACCCGTATTGGAATAGACCTCAGTATCAAGCACCAGCACATTGACATTGCGTCCCGTCGATAACACATGATCAAGACCGCCAGAATCAATATCATATGCCCAACCATCACCACCTACCAGCCAGACGCTGCGGCGTACTAGATGATCGACAACCGCGAGCAGGCTACGCGCGCGCTGATTGTCTAGCGTTTGCAGTTTTTCCTTTAACTCAATGACGCGTTCACGTTGCGCACGAATCTCACTACCTTCACGTTGTTCCGCATTCAGGGTAGTCTGAACCAATTCGTTTCCAAGTTTCGGTGCCAGTTCCTGGAGTAACTGACGCGCCATGAGGTTTTGCTGGTCGGCACTGATACGCATCCCCAGACCGAATTCGGCATTGTCCTCGAACAAGGAATTTGACCAGGCTGGCCCCTGCCCTTCGTGATTCATAGTCCATGGCGTGCTGGGAAGGTTACCCCCGTAGATGGAGGAGCAACCCGTTGCATTGGCAACCATTAAGCGAGGGCCGAATAACTGCGACAATAGTTTGACATAAGGTGTTTCACCACAGCCTGCACAGGCACCGGAAAATTCAAACAGAGGTTCAAGAAACTGAACCCCGCGTACGCCTGAAAAATCCACCTGGGCACGTTCATTCACTGGCAACTGCTCAAAGAATTGCACGTTTTCGCGACCCTGCTGCAGAACAGGTGCTTTTGGCAGCATATTGATCGCTTTTTTATGTCTATCCTGAGGATTATGCGCCGGACAAACTTCTACGCAAACCCCGCAACCAGTGCAGTCTTCAAGATAAATCTGCAGGGTAAAGCGGGTTTCCGGGAAGCCACGTGCACTGATCGGTGCCGATGCAAAAGAATCCGGTGCAGCATCCAGTTGCTGTTCATGGTAGAAGCGAGAACGGATAACACTGTGTGGACAAACAAAGCTGCAATTTCCACACTGTATACAAATGTCCGGTTCCCAATGCGGGACAGTCTCGGAAATGTTTCGTTTTTCCCATTGGGTAGTACCGCTGGGAAAAGTGCCATCATCTGGCATTTTACTAACGGGTAGGCTATCGCCTTCACCACGCAACATAAATGCAGTCACTTCATGAACAAATTTCGGTGCCGCGACTGGAACCACAGGGTCCAGTGGGCGTTGACTGGAAACCTGTTGTGGAATATTGACTTGCTGGAGATGATCAAGCGCAGCATCCACCGCTTTAAAATTCATCTCGACTATTGAGCGGCCTTTGCTGAAATAGGACTTTTCAATCGCCTGCTTGATCTGCTCGATCGCTTGTTCTTTGGGTAATACACCTGAAAGAGCAAAAAAACAGGTCTGCATAACTGTATTGATGCGCTTACTCATTCCGGCTTCAAGTGCAACGTTGGAAGCATCTATTACATACATCTCAATCTGGCGATCAATCAGGGTTTGCTGCATGGGTTGTGGTAGCTGGTTCCAGACCTCATCAGCGGAATATGGACTGTTCAACAGAAAAACTGACTTGTGTGCCGCCAGTTTCAGAATCTTCATTTTGTTACTAAAACTGAATTGGTGGCAGGCTATAAAATCGGCAGACTGTAGCAGGTAAGGTGCATGGATAGGTTCAGGGCCAAAGCGCAGATGCGAGGTCGTCACAGAACCCGATTTACGCGAATCGTATTCAAAATAGCCCTGCGCATACAGGTCAGTATTTTCACCGATAATTTTGATGCTATTCTTGTTGGCACCGACAGTGCCGTCAGCACCCAGACCAAAAAACAAGGCGCGTTTCATCGCTTTGGGTTCGATATCTAAAGATTCACCAAACTCAAGGCTGGTGTGGGTGACATCATCGTTAATGCCAATCGTGAAGTGATTTTTGGGATCCTCATTTTCCAACTCATCGAAAACCGCTTTGACCATCGCTGGCGTGAATTCTTTTGAGGACAAGCCATAGCGTCCACCAATCATACGTGGCAAAGTACTGATTCGTCCCTTGCTATATGACTCGACATAGGCTGTCAGGACATCCTGATACAGAGGTTCGCCACTGGATCCGGGTTCCTTGGTACGATCAAGTACAGCAATCGATTTAACAGAATCCGGTATCGCGTCGATAAAGGTTTCAACCGGGAATGGCCTGAACAAGCGTACCAGTAAGACCCCCAGCTTATCGCCCTTTTCATTAAGTATCTTGATGGTTTCGATAGCGGTATCACCACCAGAACCCATAATCACCATCAATTGTTCGGCTTGCGGATCGCCGTAGTATTCATAAA
>CBDTVF010000426.1:0-2930 GCA_965363775.1 uncultured Gammaproteobacteria bacterium | reverse complement strand
ACGGCGGAAGGCTGGATCAACGGTGGTATTTTTGTACTTGAACCTGGCATATTCGATTTTATTGACGGGGATAAGACCCATTGGGAACGTGAGCCGATGGAAGGTCTGGCAGCAGCGGGGGAATTGATGGCCTACCGCCATCGCGGGTTTTGGCAGTGCATGGATACGCCCCGCGACCATGCCTTGCTCAACCGCCTGTGGCGTTCCGGTGACGCTCCCTGGAAGACCTGGTAATCCGCATGCGCGTCCTGGTCACCGGTCATCTGGGTTATATCGGCACCTGCCTGGTACCTCGCCTGCTTGCGGCTGGATATGAGGTCACGGGCTCCGACTCCGATCTCTTTAATCATTGCAGCTACGGCACGGAACCGGTTCCGGTCACCAACTTGCAGCAGGATGTTCGCGACCTGCAAAGCCAGCACCTCGAAGGATTCGAGGCCATTATCCACCTGGCCGGGCTTTCCAACGATCCGCTGGGTGAATTGAACCCCCGGCTGACCGATGAAATCAATTTCCGTGCAACTGAGAGACTGGCCAGACTCGCCAGTGACGTCGGTATACGCCGTTTCGTCTTTTCGTCCTCCTGCAGCTCCTACGGTAAAGCGGGCGAGGAATTCGTCAATGAAGATGACCGGCTTAATCCGGTCACTGCCTATGGTCGCTCCAAGGTAGATGCCGAAATTGCCCTGTCCCGGTTGGCGGGCAATGATTTTTCACCTACATATCTTCGCAACGCGACCGTATATGGTTATTCACCCCGCATCCGCTTTGATCTTGTTATCAACAACCTGGTGGCCTGGGCCCATACAACCGGCAGGGTTCTGCTGAAAAGTAAGGGATTGGCATGGCGTCCGTTGGTGCACGTGGAGGATGTGGCAGACGCTTTCATCGCTACACTTCAGGCTCCGTTGGACCGAATCCACAACGAGGCTTTTAATATCGGACTCACGGAAGAGAATTTTCGGGTCAGCGAGGTGGCCGAAATGGTTGCGACCGAAATACCGGGAACCACGCTCGATATGGTGAAAGGTGCCCAGGCCGACCAACGCACCTACCGGGTTAACTGTGACAAGGCGAGATCAGCATTGCTTGACTGGGAACCACAATGGTTAACAAGGCGCGGTATCCGCGACCTCTGCCAGACCTACCGCGAATATGGTCTGCAGCAACGGGATTTCGAGGGATCGAGATACCAGCGCGTGGCACACTTGCAGCAACTGATGGCATCGGGCGCCGTCGGCCAGGATCTGCGCTTCCCTGTTGTTGGTACCGGCAACTGACAGCAACGTGATGCTGGAAATGATTACCCCGGAATTCGCCCGCAAGAGCTCGCTGAGCAATTGTCGCGGCTGCGGCAACAGGGGGCTTGAACCGGTTCTGGACTATGGACCAATGCCGGCATCAGATGGGTTTGTAGATGCGCGACAGCTCGACGGAGCGGAAACACGTATTCCTCTGGAACTGGTGTTCTGTGGGCATTGCAGCCTTTTGCAGATTCTCGAAACCATGGAGCCGAAAGAATTATTCGGCGCCGATTATCTTTATATGTCTTCTTGCTCCGATAGTTGGCTGGAACACAGCAGAAAAAATGCCGCGGATATCATTTCCCGCTTCGATCTCGACGCCAATTGCCTGGTGATCGAAATTGCCAGCAACGATGGATACTTATTGCAGTACTTCAAGCAAGCGGGTGTCCCTGTGCTCGGTATAGACCCTGCGCCTGCACCCGCCCGTTATGCGGTTGAACGGAGCATAGAAACCATCAACGAGTTTTTTACTTTTGAGCTGGCGCGGAAACTGGCAATGCAAAAGAAAGCGGATGTGGTCGTCTCCAATAACGTGCTGGCCCACGTGGCAGATATCCATGACTTTATCAGCGGTGTAAAGGAAATCCTGAGTCCGGACGGACACTGGATCGTCGAGGTGCCATATGTAAAGAACCTGGTCGATGGTTGCGCTTTTGATACGGTCTACCATGAACACCTGTGTTATTTTTCGGTCACTGCGCTGCAACGCATTATGGCCCGTCATCAGCTTTACCTGAACGATATCATAAGGCTGCCGACCCATGGCGGTTCTTTGCGAGTGTCCATCAGCAGGCAAAATAAACAGTCACAAGCAGTCTCCGATCTGCTGCGTGATGAGCGCCAGGGCAACATGTGTCAGCTTGGCTATTACCGGGATTTTGCGTCCAGGGCGAGGGCTTTAGCGGCGCAAATTACCGCTCTTTTGGAACAACTGGTAACGCAAAACCAGCGCATAGTTGCCTATGGTGCTGCGGCCAAGGGCACGATTTTACTCAACTGTCTGGGTAAGGTTTCTCATCATATTGCCTTGGCAGTAGACCGCAATTCTCTAAAACACGGCAAGTGGATTCCAGGAGTTGATATTCCGATTCTGCCCCTGGATGAAATCAGTCGTAAGCCACCCGACTATCTCTTGCTACTGCCCTGGAACCTGCGGGATGAGGTATTGCTACAAGAGCAGGATTATTTGCGATCGGGAGGAAAATTTATCATCCCGTTACCGGTACCCGAAATTATCTCTGCGGAGGATTTGTGAATCATAGCAGTTGCCCTGCATGTCTTTCCCCCGGTTTGGAATCGTTCTATCGATGCCGACAGGCACCGGTGCATACCACGCTGCTGATGGCTACGCGGGATCAGGCATTGGCATATCCCCGCCGTGACATCGAGCTTGCCCTCTGTTCAAAATGTGGCTTCATTACCAATCTGCATTTCGAACACGGAATTCATGAATACTCCGATCATTGCGAGGAAAGCCAGGGTTGCTCGCCCACATTTATGAAGTGGCTGAGGAGTGTTGCTCTGAGGCTGATCAACGACTACAAAATCTACGGACAATCCGTCCTGGAAATTGGCAGTGGCAAGGGTGAATTTCTCGCGGAGATTTGTGAGATGGGAGATAAC
>CBDTVF010000425.1:0-2944 GCA_965363775.1 uncultured Gammaproteobacteria bacterium | reverse complement strand
CTACCCATGGTCTGCTGCAGATCAATTTCATGACCCTTTTTCTTTAACAACTTGATGACCTCAGGGTTCATCCCAGTCTCAATACCGAGCACCTGTTGGCGCCAGCCCTGATGAATGCGGGGTTGATGTGTAGCTTCAGCAATATTCATCTCATAGTCAATTACATTAACCAGGATTTGTAGCAACACATTGATGATCCGGCCACCCCCGGGCGTACCGGTGACCAGAAATACCTTGCCGTCTTCCCCGAACACGATGGTTGGCGTCATCGTGGAAAGCATACGTTTTCCGGGTACCATGGCATTCATGTGGTCTTCACCGGAGCTGTAACTGAAATTTCGCATCTGGTTATCGAACAGGATTCCAGTACCATCGGCCACAAACCCGGAGCCAAATGAGTATCCCAGCGTATAGGTGTTGGAAACAGCATTACCGTCTTTGTCCATCACTGAAAAATGTGTTGTATTGCGACTCTCATATCGCTCTACGGGTTCCGCCTTGATCCTGGCCACTTTTGCGGCACGTCTTAAACTGATTTTTTTGGCCATGTCCCTGGCTAAATCCTTGCTAATATACCCATCAATAGGTACTTCAACAAAATCCGGATCACCCAGCCATGCTCTGCGATTGGCAGCTGCACGTTTCATTGTTTCTGCCAGAATATGCAGGCTTTTTGCACTGCCGGCGTCAAGTTCTGCCATTGAAAAATTTTTCAGCACGT
The DNA here is from genome assembly GCA_965363775.1 of uncultured Gammaproteobacteria bacterium. Taxonomy (GTDB): domain Bacteria; phylum Pseudomonadota; class Gammaproteobacteria; order Xanthomonadales; family SZUA-36; genus SZUA-36. The sequence goes on along the minus strand of CBDTVF010000425.1, from coordinate 2,223 downwards.
TCAGCATTTGCAGCAGCGTTACACCACCACCGCTAACCGGTGGCATTGAAACCACTCGTTTGCCCCGATACCGGGTAGAAACCGGTTCACGGTTTTTAACTTCGTAGGCTGCCAGGTCTTTTCGGCTGATGATTCCACCCGCTTTTTCAAATGCACTGACGATACGTTCAGCCAGCGCGCCTTTATAAAAAGCGTCGGCACCATCTGCCATGATCTGTTCGATCGACCAGGCCAGATCCGGTTGAAGCAGCAGGTCACCTGCCACCCACGGCTGACCATCCTGTTTAATATAGGCAGAGCCATTGGAGTAGTAGTTCAACACGGCATTGGCCATGTTCAGTACATGGGCAAGATCGTCACCGATCTTGAAACCATTGCTGGCCAGTTGTTGTGACGGCAATAGCAGGTCTTTCCAGGGCAAGGAGCCAAACCGCTGCCAGGCCTGATACATGGCAGCGACAGTGCCGGGGACACCCGGGGCCATCGGACCGAAGGTCAATTTATCAAAATCCAGCTCTCCGTCAGCCTTGCTGAATTTCTCCACGCTGGCCTCAATCGGAGCAACCGAGCGATAATCCAGTGCGATGGTTTCCTGTTCTGCAGCCATATGCGCCAGCATAAAACCGCTGCCACCCAGGTTACCCGCCCTCGGCAGGGTGACGGCGAGGGCAAAACCCACTGCCACTGCAGCATCCACGGCATTACCACCCCTGGCGAGAATACCCTGCCCTACGCCAGTGGCAATACTGTTTTGGGACACCACCATGCCGAACCGTCCTACAACCGGATGGTGAATGGAATCATATCGGATGATGGGTTGCTTGAGTCCTGAATCAACAACAGATGTTTGCGACCAGGCATTGCCTGAGCATAAGACCGATAGAAAGATACAGGTAGCGTATAGAGTCACCTGGCAGCGGATAAGATTTGCAAACATCGTGTGCTTGATTTTCATTTGTTCTCCGACTCTGACTACCGTTAGCGTGAAGGGTTTACCGGTCTTTCACCACTTATCTTATTCTTCGGACGGCTCCAGCCTCCATCGTCTGTGTCTCAAAATAACCGCGAAAAATAGTAAAATACCAGCCACTGACCACCATTTGCTCACTCTGGCTGGCGCCATTTCGCGCGCTTGGCTGTCGTAGGGAATTCCGACCATACTGCTCACCGATCTAATATTCAACATATGGAGTACCGGAATATTTTTGCGCATGGCTGTGCCGATGACACCGTTACCGGCGAGCTCGACATCGGTGGGAGGCACCAGACCTGTTTGCAGACGCAACACTTCAAGAGCATTACCGAGATTGGCATGCGAACCACCAATACTGACAAATAGACGCGCTTGATGTTTTTCCAGTAATTCTGACTTAAGAGTGATCATTTCTTCAAGATTGCCGGTCGTCAGCATTTCGACACCGGCATCTTTCGCCGCCGCGCGTAACAGGGCTTCACCTTCCGGGGAGAATCCATGCCCCAGTTCTCCATCACCACCCAGCGTGTAATAGTCTGCACGATGACGGAGAAACCCACTACGCCGTAATTCGGTAGCCAGAACCGGCCAAGGATTGTCAGGATGGTTCGCACCCCAGGTCGATGAACCAAGGGACACGATCAACAATGGATCGAGCTCCATCGCCTCAGCAGCCACAATGCTACTGAGGAGCAAGGCTGGAAAAGAACCTGAAGAATAGATGGCGATATGATCATCTGGTTTGAGACCCAACTCTTCGAACCAACGGCTAAATTGCACTGCCCACGCGGGATTACAACTGGTCCGCTTCGAACTCAGGTCGCCTAATGTTGTGGTGATTCCACTCCATTCAACCCCGATCAGGCCACAGTTCCATGGGTCGTCCTCATGAGTAGCCGCAGTACCGTTGTTCTCCCTCCACTGCGACAGGTGTTGTTGTGCCGCCCGTACTTTCTCCCAAAGCACTCGCTCTTCGGTAGATAAAACGGCAGGCGCAGCCAGGTACCACAATCCTGCCATAGCGACGGCCAGCAACAATAACTTGCCCTTTGTGACAATGGAGAAACGTCTCTGGGGAAAATCCGTTGTCCGGGTAAAATTAACAGCGGTGATATCCCTGATATTTTGGAACCAGTGTTTCATAACAGAACCAGTTGCAGCAGTTGAACACTCATTGCCGTTACGACACTGACGGCGACAACTGCAGAGAGCGTTATGGCCACACCCTGCCGCTGAATATCTGCACCCAT
>CBDTVF010000424.1:0-2944 GCA_965363775.1 uncultured Gammaproteobacteria bacterium | reverse complement strand
GACAATGATTTGAATCAACAATGAGGACCCTTCCGCCAAAACAATGCCGCTGGAGATCAGGAACAGGGAATGGGGTTGATCCTTGATGCGGCGCGCCAGGGTTAGAGTAGTTGCAGTCGCTGACACGGCTCCACCCAATAGACCTGACAACAAAGTCCCCCATCTCTTCCCCAACTGGCGCAAAGCGATATAGCTACAAAATTCAACGCCGGTGATAAGCACAAACAACATCCAGATCCTGGTGGGATGAATTAATTCCCACGGGTCGACGAAATGATTTGGCAACAACGGAAGAATCACGAAGGCACTGATCAAAAAGGTCAGTACAGCCGACATCTCATTCTTTGTAATTCCGGTCCGGGCAAAACTGTGAAGGCGGCCTTTTACGGAAAGAAACCCGAACAACAGGACTGCGAGTACAACCGCAACTTTGACATCGGATTGGGCCAGATACCCCAATACATATGTCAGCATGGCGGCCACAGCTGTCGTCCCTCCAATCCGGAACGCGCCACTTTCGCGATCCCAGGCAGCATCGCTGGCCAAAACCACGACACCAACAAACACACTCACGATAATCATGAGCGCATGATGATCCAGGAACGCCATCAACCCACCCAACAATGCGATCAGCGGGAGAGTCCGGGCTCCAAGCATGGACCGTTTCCCATCCTGATTCTTGGATCTCTCACGCTCGATCCCAATCAGCAAACCGATCACGGCAGCAGTGAGGAACGGTACTAGCTGTTGGTACATTGAATCCACAGTGCTCACTTGGCAACGAGAAGCAAGTCATATCCTTTTGCCAGGAGTATCCCGGCAATCTCACGGCCTATACCGCCAGACGCCCCAGTGACCAAGGCTACTTGTCTGTTTTTTTCATCGTGCATACTAGAATCCTTTATTACTGCCCAATTCTGAGAACTTGCCAGGCCGAGACCCAGATGCTAATCAGGCGTCGCCGGGGGCTCGTTTCGGGTCGGCCGAGCTTGATTCCTGTTGTTTACCCATCTGCTTAAACTCAATTACCGTCATGATCATAGCGATAAGCATCAAGCCAAACACCACGATACCCGTTATCAGGAGTGTGAGATCAGTCATTGTTCCGGGCCCCCATTACCATGAGTTTGAAATATATGCCGAAACCCAGAATGGCCGGAACCCAGATAGCCGTGAAGATGCCCTCCATGCGCTGACCACTGAACCACAGGTACCCCGATACAAAAAACGAGATCATTACGGCCAGAAGAAAAAAGAAGTCTGCTTTTTTAAACATATTTGTGTCCTCAAAGTGCAATTTAATTAGTAAGATTTCAACTATTCATCGCCATAACCCACCGCAGCCATCAGGCAACCGAAGATTGCGAGGCCCGATACAATGCGAATGTTGCTCCAGCCAAGTGTTTCAAGTGTCATGGGCGCGATGCCAGCAAGTCCTGCCAGCAGGTAACATCCGCCAATAGCTGCAAGAGAAATCCCAGCGCGAATCAAGAGTGTTCGAAAAGGATGGCGTGACGTGGAGTCTGAAGTCATCTGATTCTCCTGATAGCCGGGATGTGTTTCTGCGAACCCTGAGCGCGTTGAGTTTGACTATTCAAAGTGTTTCATTTGTATAATATTTGTACATCAAATGACTTTAGTGTTTAAATAATAACACTAATTATTATACAATACCTATACATAATTAACATTAAAACTTTCTATCGCAGTAAAAAAGGTTGGATCAGGTTAAATGGAAATGACAACTATCCCTCCAAAAGGCATACAACGACCGTCTTTCGCCGAGCAACCCTTCGATGGTCAGGAGTCGGTGTGGGATTATCCTGGGCGGAAGGCATCGGTGCAACGCCGAATGAAACTGATGATTGATCTGAACCATCGTTTTGCACTGGATGGTCTTCAGCACAGCTCGAAAAGTCTGCAGATGAAGTGCGGGACCTTCTACTTGATGCGGCAACTCAACTGCCACTGGATTGCGGGGTGATTTGGCTTGGCTCAAAGAACCTGGCACTGGCGGGTGACTGGTGCCATGGCTCACGGGTCGAAGGTGCGTTCCTCAGTGGGGCTGCGGCAGCCGGTCGAGTGATGGCTGCCCACTGCGCTTCAGTTTAAAAAAATGGCAGAAGTGTTCCTTGGTAAATGGGTCCATTTGGTGTCAGGATTGCTGTCGCCGCACAGACTATCCACGCATAATTTGGAGATTATATGAAACTCACTTCATCCGTTTTGATTCTGGCGTTGTTGGCATCAGGGTTTTCGATCACTGCCTTCACGGAGGAACAGGCTGGCAGCTGGAAAACCGACTTCTTCGATGATTTTGATAGTTTCAATGCCGACAACTGGCAGGACCAGATGATATGGGTAAACAATGAATTTCAGTGTTATGTCCCCGACAACCAATATGGTACACGCGAGGTGGGTGACGGCTCAATAAAACTCAAGGTAATCAATATTGGCGATAAGATGAACTGTGATAATTTGGACAAGCATGGCAAGCAGCATCCTGACAGCCAATATGTCGCAGGTCGCATTGTCTCCAAGAATCGTCATGAGTTTATCAAGGGCAAGTGGACAGCCCGTTTAAAAGTTGAGGGCAATGGCGAGGCCAGCATGTTCCCGGCGTGGTGGTTACTCGGTGGCCAGAACAATGAACCACCCGTACAAGAGGAAAATGAGAATGTCTGCTGGCCATTAACGGGCTCGGGCGAAATAGATATTTTTGAACATCACGGTGATCACGGCACCGACCAATTTACAACCGGTGCAATCAAAAGCCTGGGTGAATGCGACCATGGAGACTGGATGTCCCTGAGGACCGATCTGAAAGTTGAGCTGGGTGAGTACCACGAATATTCTGTGGAGTGGGCCGGAAGCGATCTTGTTTACCGCGTCGACGGCGTCGAGGTACATCGAAATGTGGGCGAGGGTGATAACTACCCGGAGC
>CBDTVF010000423.1:0-2946 GCA_965363775.1 uncultured Gammaproteobacteria bacterium | reverse complement strand
GCAGCCCGACCTTGGTCAGACCGGTGCGCATGGGCGACTGGCCGGTGATGAAGGCAGCACGGCCGGCAGTACAGCTTTGCTGACCATACCAGTCTGTAAACACAGCACCTTCAGCGGCGATACGGTCAATGTTGGGCGTTTTATAGCCCATCATGCCCATGTTGTAAGCGCTGATGTTGAATTGGCCGATGTCGTCACCCCAGATAACCAGAATATTGGGTTTGTCGGCCGCCATTGATGTGGCACTTACTGCCAGCATCAGAATGCTTAATGACCATATGGCCAGTTTCCTTCTTTGTATCATGTAATCCTCCGATGAATGAATGATCTCAATTTCAAGTATGTGTAGCTTGCAGAAACCAGGTTTTGCAACAAAATTAAGCCATAATTGACTTAAATGAAATCAATTAAAGACGCTCTTTCAACCGTTCAGCATACAGCAAATGACTTTCTAATAAAATTACAAATCTGACCAAGGTCATTACATTTCTGCTGCCCGTACAGACCGTCGTCTTTTGCCAGCTAAACCATGTTTGAGTAAATAGATTTCTCGTAATGATTATCATTTCTATAAACCTGCGATCACGATTTCGCATATAATCGCCTGCTTTCAATCATTAAGAAGTAAATTGCATGCAGATTCGCCGCACCAAGATCATCGCCACTCTCGGGCCAGCCACCGATTCTTCGGAGAGCTTAAAGGCCTTAATCGAGGCTGGTGCAGATGTTCTGCGTATCAATCTCTCCCATGGTACACATGAGGAGCAGGCAGCAAGGGCGAAGCAAGTCAGGGCAATGGCCGGGGAATTGAAGAGGGAGGTTGCAATACTGGCTGACCTGCGTGGGCCCAAGATACGTCTTGAAAAGTTTGTCGGGGGTGCAATTGAGTTGCAAACCGGTGATATTTTTACGCTGGACGCCTCGGATGAACCTGCCCCAGGCAGTCAGTCCCGTGTAGGGGTTACCTATAAAGGTCTTGCCGATGATGTTTCCCCCGGTGATCTCCTGTTGCTCGATGATGGATTGATAACCATGCGTGTTGTCGAGATCAAGGCGAAGGACATCACCTGTGAGGTTGAAGTAGGTGGTATTTTAGGGGATCGCAAAGGCATCAACGTGCAGGGCGGAGGGCTTTCACTGCCTGGAATCGCCGAACATGATATCGAAGATATTCCGAGAGCGGCAGCGATGGGTGCCGATTACCTGGCGGTGTCTTTTCCACGTAATGCAGATGACATGAACGAAGCACGTCGACGTTTACGCGAAGCTGGTAGCGATGCGCGCCTGGTGGCGAAAATTGAGCGTACCGAGGCCATTGAAAATCTCGAAGAGATCATTGCCGCATCAGATGCGGTGCTGATCGCCCGTGGAGACCTTGGTGTAGAGATCGGCGACGCTGAACTGCCGGGTCTGCAAAAACTGATCACGACAAAATCACTGGAACAGAACAAAGTGGTGATCACCGCCACGCAAATGATGCAGTCCATGGTGGATAGCCCCATACCTACACGGGCAGAGGTTCTGGATGTAGCTAATTCGGTATTTGATGGTACTGATGCGGTGATGTTATCGGCTGAAACCGCCGTGGGACAGCATCCACATACCGTGGTAGAGGCGATGAACAGGATATGTCTGGGTGCGGAAAGGCATGCGGATACCCGTCTGAATTGTGATCGTTTAAATGTTCAGTTTCAACGTATTGACCAGGCCATTGCGATGGCGGCCATGTTTATGGCCACCAATGTCCAGGTACAGGCCATCGTGGCACTGACCGAGTCAGGTTCCACTGCACAATGGTTGTCGCGGGTCCGTTCTGCCGTGCCGATTTTTGCTTTGTCACCACTTCGTGACAGCCGGCGCCGAATGGCACTGTTCCGTGGCGTGTATCCAATCGCACATGATTTCCCCAGTGCGAGTGTTGAAGAAACGCTGGCTGGAGGTGTGCAACTGCTGTTCCTGCAAGGTCTTGTCAAGGCGGGTGAACGGATTATCATGACGATGGGTGATCACACCGGTCATGAAGGTGGCACCAACTCGCTACGCCTGGTGCAGGTTGGAAAAGACGGTTATGTGGAATACAACCCATCGCTGGATATTTGCCCGATCAATTTGGATTAACCTGTGCGCTGCTTTGAATGCTGGTTGGGTTCGTAGGGTGGGTAACTTGTTACCCACGGGGTATTTGGTACGGTATTTATAACCCGCCAACCAGGGCACAATGAATCGTGGGTAACAAGTTACCCACCCTACGACCCACGGGTTTTTTTGTGTGCGTAATGAATATTGTATGCCACGGGTACCCACGTGCGTAATAACACCGCGCCGTACGACGTAATAACATCGCACCATACAACGTAATGAATTACGCACCATACGACATGGTTTTGCGGTTAAAATTGGAGGTCGTCAACAGGCCCATTCCGGGCACTGAATCGTTTCGGAAGGAGTAGATTATGAGCAATATGGAACTGGTGAAAACTGCCCAGGCCATGGTCGCTGAAGGTAAAGGCATCCTGGCAATTGATGAAAGTACCGGTACCTGTAAGAAACGGTTTGATGGAATCGGTGTCGAGTGCACCGAAGAAACACGCAGGGATTACCGGGGATTGTTACTGACAGCCCCTGGTCTTGGTGAATATGTCAGTGGTGTCATCCTCTACGATGAAACCCTGCGTCAGTCGACTGCCTATGGCACTCCATTTGTAAAGCTGATGCAGGATGCCGGCATCATCCCCGGTATCAAGGTTGATACGGGCGCCCATCCACTGGCAGGTCACGCAGGTGAAAAAGTCACCGAAGGCCTGGACGGTTTGCGTCAACGTCTCAAAGAGTATTCAGAGCTTGGTGCACGGTTCGCCAAGTGGCGGGCGGTCATTACGATCAATGACAGTACACCGACCTCGGCTTGCATCGAAGCAAACTGCCACGCGTTGGCACGTTATGCGG
>CBDTVF010000422.1:0-2946 GCA_965363775.1 uncultured Gammaproteobacteria bacterium | reverse complement strand
CGTTGGACCCCAGCAGACCGATCCGGTCTCCTTCACCCAGTCTCAGGCGAATTTCATTGACGATGACGGCCTGTCCGTAACCCACCGTTGCACCCTCCAGTTGCATCAATTGTTGCGGCTGTTTTTCGGGTTTCTTGAATTCGAATTGAAAATGGGAATCAACGTGCGCAGGTGCAATCTGCACCATGCGTTCAAGCATTTTTAGTCGGCTTTGAGCCTGCTTTGCCTTGGTCGCCTTGTAACGGAACCGATCTACAAAGCTTTCCATGTGTTTGATTTCTTTTTGTTGCTTGGTGTACATCACCTGCTGCAATGCAAGCTGTTCTGCGCGAACGGCCTCGAACTGGCTGTAATTACCGGTATAGGTTTTTATGGTCTCCTGTTCGATGTGCGCGACATGTGTGCACAGACCATCGAGGAAATCCCGGTCATGTGATATCAGCAGCAAAATACCCGTATAGGATTTCAACCAGCGTTCGAGCCAGACGATAGTGGGCAGATCGAGGTGGTTGGTGGGTTCATCCAGCAACAGGATATCCGAGCGGCACATCAGGGCCTGGGCGAGGTTCAGACGCATGCGCCAGCCACCGGAAAATTCATTCACAGGTTTTTGTACAGCTTCGGCCTCGAAACCCAGGCCATGTAACAATCTCGCAGCCCGCGTCTCGGCCGTAAAACCGTCTATGTTATCCATTTGCTCATACAGGCCATGCAGTCGATCATCATGATCGTCCAGTGCTTCCAGCTCATTGATACTGGCCTGGAGTTGGCGCAAGCCATGATCGCCATCCTGGACAAAATCCAGTGCTGACCTGTCGGAATGTGGGCTTTCCTGGGCTACATGTGCGATGACATCTTTGGGGTTGAGTTGCAGCTCACCTGAATCTGCTTCCAGAGACCCGAGGACCATGGAAAACAGGGAGCTTTTACCACTGCCATTTATGCCAATAATCCCCATGCGCTGACCGGCATGGGCCTGCAAGCTGGCGTTTTCAAACAGCAGCTTGGTACCACGGCGTAGTTCAATTTGCTTGAGTTGTAGCATGGGTGTGTTTGCCGGAAGCCGCTATCGAATGGAGGGCATTATAAGCCAAAAACCCTCACTGAGTCGTGAGGGCTTTTAGCACAGTAGGGTGGGCAACTTGTTACCCACGTGGTGACTGAAGCATTGTCGCTTGTGGGTGGTTAAACGTGGGTAACGAGTTACCCACTCTACGAGCTCTCAAATCAGAGACACTCGGTATTCTCAACATCAGGGAACACTTCACAGTCCACATACAAGCGATGAGTCCCGGATTTGGCAAGAGGGATCACACTACCGCTCAAATCCAGGCTAACCGGGTCAAGGGCCAGTTTACCTTTAATAGTCACTCCAACCATGCAACCGCGGTTGCGGAGCAAATCGTTTGAAAACGTATGGCCGGACAAGGAAAGGTCACCATAAAATGATTCGATCAAGAGCCCTTCAGAACAGTCCGAGAGTGATACTACAGCATTCAGCTGACCCAGGAGTCTTAGCGATTCTCGAGTCGGCTGAAGTCAAAAAGCCCGTACTCGACCGGCGCGTCCTGTTGATATGCCGCGTGGAAAGCATCGCCCTGTTTCCAGAATTCCGCACTGGTCCGTCGTACTCCGAAGTTGTCCAGCAAGCTTGAGTAGTCGTCCTCGCTGCGCATCGTGGAGACCAGACCAACGAATTGCTCCAGGTCAGATTCATTAACAGTCAGGAAAACGTTTGGGTAGGTGCCAAGGAAACCCGGCACCACCGTCAGCGTGTCCTCTTGGGGAGCACGGGATTTTTTCTCACCAAACATGGAAGTGATATTCAGATGCGCGTTATTGCGAACCAGTGAAACATAGCTATTAGCCGACTGGCCACGGATTTCGACGAATGCGATCTGCGGCAACAGCGTCACTGATTGTCCTTTAAGGTTTTCCAGCGGGGCCAGCGTATCGCTAATGGAGGCATTCGCAAGAGAGTCCAGGTCATGCGTTGTTGGCAAGACCGGTCTGAGCCTTTCCCGCAGCAACCCGAATAACTCAGTTTTTTCATCGTTGGTCGTATATTCGATCGCTGGAACCATGCGACTCTCCAAACGTGGCATCGTCATGTACTGCATGATTTTCTCGTCCGCTTCGCGATACCAGTACGCCCGTTCACGATCGCGAGCTTTCTGCGGTAGCATCATCAGAAACGCTGTTTCACCCTCCATGCGCAGAAAGTCCATGTATAGACGGGTCAGCATTTGATGGCCAACATTTCCAAACACGTCGTAGCCTGCTACCAGCAGGTAATGTACTCTCTCAAGCAAAGCATAGCCTACCAGCCATGCCGTTTTCGGCGGCTTACCGACCAGGCCTTTCTCAACCGTGGCACTGTCGAAATGACGGAAAACCGTGAGTGCGGCGTTATCATTGCTGCCGTCACCATCCCAGACCGTATCCAGGGAAATCGAGTCTGACTCCGTATTAAGCTCACTCAGGTATTGATCTGCTTCGGTGAGCATGGCTGTCTGTTGCTTTGCATACCTGCGCCAATACTTGCCAGGTGCGTAGATGTCTTCCGCACCCGCAGGTAAATCCAGCTCTTTCAACTGAGCGGTGAAGAAGTCTTCGACAACATCGATCTTTGCATCATCGGGATCGATGAAGAATACCCAGAAATGATCGTTGACGACATTAAGTGCAACTTGCCCGCGGCAGACAGGTCCTTTGATGAAGGACATTATCGTGTTTTGTGCCTCGTCGAGCATGAATCGATAACGTGATTTCACCGGCATATCGGTAAACGTTTTGAACGGATTCGATGCAGATTGAACTGAGTAAGACGGCAACTCAGTGACCGTGTAATCTGCATTGACAAACCAATTCTGCCAATGATTCATCCGTGTGTTTGTCAACGCGTATGGCATGTGGGTTTTCGCGACGATGGCCCCCAGTTTCTCG
>CBDTVF010000421.1:0-2950 GCA_965363775.1 uncultured Gammaproteobacteria bacterium | reverse complement strand
ATCGTGTGTTTGAATCTGAGGGTCTCGCGGCCTACGCAGAATACCAGTTCAGACATGAAAACGATTTTCTGCAGCCTGGCGAGGCCTTTCAACTGGTCAGGAAATTGCTGGCACTCAACGATGACGAGGTAGGTCACCAGGGTATTGAAGTCATCCTGTTGTCCCGCAATAGTGCCGATTCCGGTTTGCGGATATTCAATAGTATTGAACACCATGGTCTGAATATTGAACGGGCCGTGTTTACCAATGGTGAAAGCAGGTTCAATTATATGGAAGCGATAGGCACCGACCTGTTTTTGTCCGGTCATATCGAAGAAGTACGTAAGACTTTGCAGGCAGGTTTTGCTTCAGCACTGATATTGCCTGGCGCCAAGAACAGACCGGATGGTGATCAGTTACGTATTGCATTTGATGGCGATGCTGTTTTATTCAGTGACGAGGCCGAGAAGTTCTATCAGTCTGAGGGGCTTGAGGCATTTTCCCAACGTGAAAAACAACGCGCACACACACCTTTGCCGGATGGCCCCTTCAAACCGCTGATGCAGGCTTTACATGATATTCAGTCTGCCTATCCCATCGAAAACAATCCCATTCGTACCGCGCTGGTGACAGCGAGGTCGGCACCCGCTCACAAGCGTGTCATCCTGACATTGAGAAAATGGGGTGTTCGTATTGATGAAGCCCTGTTTCTTGGTGGTAAATCCAAGGGACCTTTTCTGGCTGCTTTTGGAGCAGACATATTTTTTGATGATCAGCAGATACATTGTGATTCAGCGAGGCAGCATGTCGCTACAGGCCACGTTCCCCATGGTGTCAGAAATCCCCCGGAATAATGAGAACAAAAAGCCTGACTTTATTACTACTGTTATGTGTCGGTATCCATTCGCCTGACATCAACGCACAGGACGATGAGCAACCGTCTTCGTCGAGCAGTTTTTATGATGCGTTTACCAATGGTCAAACCAGGGCCTTGTTGCGTTATAGCGGTCAGCGTCGAAACAGCAATCTTCATTTGCTTCAGGATAGTTCAAGCCCGGATGTTCCGGATGAAAAACTCCAGGCATATTCAGCCTTTGGTGGTTTGCTGGGATATGAAACCGCTCCCTGGAAGAAGTTTACTGTTGGTGCCACTGTCTATGTGGCACTGCCATTTGGCAGTAACCCGGATGATCGCAGGGGTTTGGGTGGTTTATACGAAGCAGATGGTGGGCAGGACGCTTATGCGGCGCTGGGTGAAATGTTCATCAAGTATCAAAACAATGGTCACCTGGTCAAAGTCGGTCGACAGGAAATGCCGGATTACCGCATGGTTTCCTTGTCAAACATCCGCTTTTCACCTATCACCCATAGTGGTGCAGTTTATGAAAATACGGTGTTTGAAAACCTGGGTATCAACCTTGGTTACATCATGAATATGAAAGAACGCAATGATACGAAGTTTATAGACATGGCCAGTGGTGCCCGTCTGCAAGAGTCGTCGAATGGGAAACAACTGATCCGTGGTGACTATGATATGGCTGACTATGATCCGAGTGGTTATATCGGCGACAGTAAAGAGATGACCATACTGGGTTTGACTTACACAGGGGAGAATTACCGCCTCGATGCGTGGAACTACTATGTTAACGATTTTGTTAACTCGCTTTATCTTGAAGGACAGTACAGTTTCAAGCCGACTGTCAGCGGTTTTCATTTCAGCCTTGCTGCACAATATACCAATCAAAAGGACGTAGGAGGTCACATCGCCGGAAACATCGATACCTGGCATTATGGTTTGAGTTTGCGTGGTGCAAAAGGCGGGCTTGGTTTTTTTGCCAATTACAATGCATTGGCCTATAACGAGGATTCCTATGATGGTGGCACCCTGTTTGTCAGGTGGGGAACACCACAGATGTTTAATTCTTTCCAGATTCAGGATTCAGAACTGGCAGGTACAAAATCAATTGGAGCGGGTCTTCAGTATGATTTTGGTCACAATGGGCTTTTACCTGGCGTCGTGATGCGCTGGCGCTATGGCAGCTATGATATGCCTGATGATCTGATCATGACCGATGCTCGCCAGGACAGACGCGAGGCAACTTTCGACCTGCGTTATTCCTTTACGCAAAAATCCGGCTTTGGGATATTTACCGAGATGAAAGGTTTAAGTCTGCAATTCAGACTGGCTTTTAACAATTACCGAACTGACTATGACTTTGAAGCTTATCGCGAAATCCACGGATACGATTTTCAGTCGGTGACCAAAGATTTCGTAGATGCGAGGTTATATCTGGATTATGTCTTTTGATGGGCGTGCTGAGCAAACTAGAATAACGCCCATTCCGAATTTACCGACAAGCAATTTCATAGGGAGCACCCATGGCTACACTCAATCCGACCGATTTATTCGACGTCCGCAGTCTGCTTTCTGAAGAAGAGCAGATGATACAGGACACCGTTGCGCGTTTTGTTGATGAACGTGCATTGCCATTGATGGCTGACGCATTCGACAAGGCGATATTTCCAGCGGAGTTGATACCGGAGATGGCTGAACTGGGTCTGTTGGGTTCAAGCCTGGAGGGCTACGGCTGCGCAGGTTTGAGTGGTGTGTCTTATGGGTTGATTTGCCAGGAACTTGAACGTGGTGATTCCGGTTTACGCAGCTTTGCCTCGGTCCAGTCGAGTCTGTGTATGCATCCCATTCACGCCTATGGCTCTGAAGAACAAAAACAACGGTGGTTGCCGGATATGGCGGCCGGCAAAGTGATTGGTTGTTTTGGCCTGACCGAAGCACATGGCGGCTCCGATCCCGCCAGTATGAAAACCAATGCCAGGCGCGACGGAGATGACTGGATCGTCAACGGTTCAAAGATGTGGATTACCAATGGCAATATCGCGGATATCGCCATTGTCTGGGCCAACACTGATGCAGGCATTATGGGATTTGTGCTGGAAAAGGGCATGGCCGGAT
>CBDTVF010000420.1:0-2953 GCA_965363775.1 uncultured Gammaproteobacteria bacterium | reverse complement strand
AAAAACTGGCCACCGGTCTGCGGGATGCAAGTCGCGGGCAGGTAGAGATCTTTAAGGACTGATATTCAAACTCACACCGGGTAACCGTGTCCCATAATCCGCCCCCATCAGCAGTGACGGTGTGTAAAAACCACCTTCCACGTCATTTTCCAACAGGTACTCCACGATACCCAGGCTGGCCGTCACCGTGACATCATAGCCATCGGGTGTTGTCATCGTTGCAGAAACACTACGGCCATCGGCACTGCTGACCTCACCCCATAAATGCATTTCCGTGTTCTGCCGCTCGCCGACCTCAGGTCCGGTTACAGACCTTTCTATACGCCTTTTCATCATGTTCTGTACCCATTGCATGGAAAGCAATGGTTTAACCATACGTAATCGTTTCATACGCGAAATGGCCGAAGGTGGTGCCGCCATATAAACCTCGATATCCGGCACTCCTGTACTGATATAGGCTGTAAAAACGTCACCCCATGGGATGGTGACAGCCAAACGCTTGCCGTGCTCAAACGGGATTTCACGGGTCTTCCAGGCCAATGGCACCCACTTCAACTTGCCATCGCGTCGAATACAACCACCGCCCGCCAAACCTTCAATACTTGTTTTTGCCGTACCCGGGCTCATCCTACCTCCGGCTTCGAATGCCAGCATTAATGAGGTGGCTGCAGGTAAGGCTTTCACCAATGTGGCTGCAAGACAGTCGGTGGGTACGACATCAAAACCAACCCCGGGCATTAACACGATATCCGCACGCCTGGCTTCATTCGAGCGCCGTTCGGCATTGGCAAACACACTGATTTCACCGGTAATATCCAGGTAGTGACAATTGTTCTTCAGACAGGCCTCTATCATCGGTTGGGAGGTCGCCGAAAACGGACCGGCACAATGCAATACGATTGAAACTCCATCCAGTGCACTATGTATCGCAGGTATATCTTCAAGGTCAAAAACAAGGCTGTCAAAACCGGTTTCCGCGGCCATCGCCTCGATGATTTCACGGCTACGTCCGGCCAGTATTGGCCGCAAACCCTGTTGTTTGGCTTGTTTTACTATCAGCTTGCCGGTGTAGCCATTTGCACCGTAGATCATCCATTTCTTTTTCATAATCAACTATATCCGTTTGCTGATCCGTGAAGATTCCTTAAAACAAAAATCCCTGTTGCCGTTCTTTCTCAGCCTGGGTTGGTTCGGGTTTCTCTTTCTCAAGTTCAGCTACCGGACTTTGACTGGGTTTCTTCTCCGCAACCAATGGAGGTGCCGGCACTTTCTCTGTTACTTGAGACCCGGCTTTGCGGGACAGAGGTTTCTTTGATATATCCTTATTGACAAATTTAATCAGGTCTTTCAGAGTACAGGCTGATTCGAGGTCATGGCGCAATGTTGTCTTGCGATGAATGCGATAACTGTTTCTGCGGCCATTTTTTGTGACGGTGACCATGCCACTATCCTGTAAATCGCGTACAATTTTTTGCGCGGCACGTTCGGTAATACCAACGTCCATCGCAACATCGCGTAATCGCGCTTCGGAGTCGCGAGCCAGGCAGACCAGGACATGGCCATGATTGCTGAAAAGCGTCCAATCGCTCATATACATTACCTTAAAACTAGAATTAGATGAATTATATTTCGTGTTTATCAATTCTGCAATCAGTCAATCAAGATTAGAAACGGGACAATATATTAATGGATAACAGGACAAGCCGAACCGTAGGCGAAGCATGGCGGGATTTTTTACGACTGGAGACGGCCGGCGGTATTATCCTCGTATGTGCAGCAATACTAGCAGTGGTATTGGCCAACTCACCTCTTGAAGATCTGTACATCAAAACTCTGAATCTGAAATTTACCGTCTTGGTAGAAAGTTTCGGTGTCAGCAAGCCCTTGATACTCTGGATCAACGATGGATTGATGGCGGTGTTCTTTCTGCTGGTCGGTCTGGAATTAAAACGTGAAGTCGTTGAGGGCCAACTCTCCCGTGCAGATCAGATTGCGCTGCCTGCGCTGGCCGCCATCGGCGGTTTGGTGATACCGGCAGTGATCTACTGGTGGATCAACAAAGATAACCCCCAGGGCATCAATGGCTGGGCTATCCCGACCGCAACCGACATCGCCTTCGCGTTGGCAATATTGAGTCTGCTTGGTAGCCGTGTTCCTGCGAGCCTGAAAGTATTTCTTACAACCATTGCCATTTTTGATGATCTTGCAGCGATTATCATCATCGCAGTTTTTTATTCGGCTGACCTGAGCACAACCTCCCTGGCGACCGCTGGTGCTGGTGTTGCTGTGCTTTTCATCCTGAACCGGTTGGGTGTGCAAAGTCTGGCTGCATATCTTATCGTTGGCACATTCATATGGTTGTTTGTGCTCAAGTCCGGTGTGCATGCGACCCTGGCCGGCATCGTTGTTGCTGCCTTTATCCCGCTAAAAGCCAATGATGATCATTCACCCTCGCGTCACCTCGAACACATTCTGCATCCCTGGGTTGCCTACGGTGTGTTACCTATATTTGCTTTTGCAAATGCCGGTGTTTCATTTGCCGGAGTGAGTAGTGACGCGGTACTGGGAACAGTTTCAACCGGTATTGTCCTGGGCCTGTTTTTTGGTAAGCAAGTGGGCGTTTTCGGTATGACCGCGCTGGCGGTTGGCCTGGGTATCGCAAAAAAACCGGAAGGCGCAAGTTGGGCAATGCTATATGGAATAGCGCTTTTGTGTGGTGTTGGTTTCACCATGAGCCTGTTCATCGGTGGCCTGGCATTCGAACACGGCGGATTTTCACAAGGCGCCGCCCTCAGGATCGGTGTCATCAGCGGTTCAGTAGCCTCCGCATTCTGCGGCTGGCTGGTCTTGCACTTGAGTTTGCCGAAATCAACGTAGGGTGGGTAACTTGTTACCCACGGTTTTAAACCTAATTGTTATGCACCATTAATCCTTTCGATTCGTGGGTAACAAG
>CBDTVF010000419.1:0-2955 GCA_965363775.1 uncultured Gammaproteobacteria bacterium | reverse complement strand
GATGACGCTGCTAAAGCGAATATTCGGTCCGTCCAATAAGAGCTGAGATGAACAGGAAGGCTTTAAACACAAGGAAGCGGCATTGCGCCGCTTCCTTGAAAAACAATGTCTAAAACTTACGCTTAATCAGTTCCCGTCTGGAAATCAGCGCAACTGAGAGCAGCAGAAGGAAAATTCCATACACACCCAGGCTTGGAATAGCTTGAGTGCTGGAACCACCACTTGCACTCGAAAATGACGCAAGCCCTGACGGGTTAGTGCCTTGTGCGTTATTTGCCATGGGCTGCGAAATCCCACCGGCACCCGGGTCTGTTATCGGCATAGCCACTAGTGGTTTCAATGTAAATGGCATGGGCGAATTATCAGGTACGGGCTCAACTGAAATTACAGCCATATGTGATGTGGTCAGATCTCTTAAAGGGTTTACAAAATCCTGACCAGGAAATGGCGGTGTGTCTCCCGGCCCTGCAGTCGGTCCGCCGGCGTCACTATCCGCTCCTGTCACAGTCAAAAACGTACCGGTAGAAATAGGCGTGCCTACCGAAGTATCAACGACCCAGCCTTCATAAGCCCAGCCAGCTGGCAAAGTCGGCAGCGCCAAACCAGGATCAGGAGTCGGCATTGTCAGAAACCAGATACCATTTTTATAGGTGCCTGCCATGTTCAAATCTGAAGGCGCTGCGAGGATAAAACTGCCAGTTGACGCGGTGAAGTCATCACCCAATGCCGCCGGGTGGTCCACAGTAATAGATGCCATACCGGCATTGAATTCACCTGCCAATATATGTGTGGAAGCAGGCCCGGGATCAGCATCTGGAACCGGCTCAATTGTTAGTACGAACAAACTAGCATTGTCTGCGTCCATGTCATCAACAACAAAGTTGGTCATACCGGGGTTTCCTGAACTATCAACTGAAAACGTACCGGTTGATACCGGGCTTCCATTGACAATCAACCAGCCCTCGTATGTGGCTGTAGGACCAAGATCTTCCAGCCCTGAAAGATCCAAGCTCAGATCGGCCGCTTGAGCCGAGACCGACCCTAATAGTGAGAGTGCAAAAATGAATTTTTTCATGATGTTTTTCAAATAACCCCAAGGTTTACAATGATTATATTTCTGGAGCTCAGAGAATATCACCGAGTTATCACGAAATTATCACGAAAATCGATGACGCTGCTAAAGCAAATTTTCGGTTCGTCCAATAAGAGTTGAGACAAACTGGAAAGGCTTTACGCCTGGTATTCCTCGCACCATTTGGAAACTACTGACACCCATAGCTCGTGATTATTCAGGCAAGGTATCAGGGTCAGTGACTCACCACCTGCCTGCTCGAATATTTCCGAACCCTGGAGTTCAATCTCTTCCAACGTTTCCAGGCAGTCAGTTACAAACGCAGGGCACATGACAAGTAACTTCTTAACACCGCTATGCGCCAGTTCCTCGAGTGCTTGTACCGTGCTGGGTTCCAGCCATTTGGCCCTGCCCAGCCTGGATTGAAATGCGACCGAGTATTGCTCGGGTTTAAGACCTGCTCTCTCTACAAAGCACTCGGTCGTACGCAGCACCTGGTGCCGGTAGCAGGTGGCGTGCGCAGGAGAAGCAACCTGGCAACAGTCGGGCCTCTGTAGACAATGACTGCCGGTTGGGTCAGCCTTGATGAGGTGTAACTCAGGCAAGCCGTGATAACTGAAGAGCACGTGGTCGAAGTCATCGCCTCCATTGATCCATGGGGTAGTACTTGCAAGCAGAGCATCTATATAGCCCTGTTCTTGATAAAATGGTTTAATAACATTTAATATAACATTGATATTATTGCGTTTAATTATGTCTTTTGCTTCTTCCACCGTCGTTTTTACCGTGCTTTCTGCATAGTGGGGATATAGCGGGATCAGCAGTATTTCCTCTATGCCATCAGTTTTTGCCAACGACAGGATTTGCTCTTCGATCCCGTGACTGCCATAACGCATGGCCATGGCCACAGGTACTTGCGTTTTTTTCTGTACAGCCTCCAGCAAGCGTTGCGATAACACTATCAGCGGAGATCCCTCCTCCCACCAAACACTTTGATAGGCATGCGCGGAAGCCTTGGGCCGGAAAGGCAAAACAAACAAACCAACGATCAGGCGCCGCAAAACCCAGGGTAACTGGATGACATAGGGATCCATAAGGAACTGGTTCAGATACTTTCTGACAGATGGTATGTCCGCCTTGTCAGGAGAACCCAGGTTGGTTAATAGTACTGCTCTATTTTTCATATTACGAAACCACTTTGAGTCCAACAATTCCTGCAATGATCAGAAACAGGCAGAGAATCCTTAGAATTTCACGGGACTCACCGAATAACACCATACCCAGTGCTGCTACGCCAACCGCACCAATACCGGTCCATACCGCGTAGGCCGTTCCAACGGGTATGGTTCTCATTGCAACTGCCAGCAACCACAGACTGAAGCCCATTGCGACCACTGTCAGGAACGAAGGGAAAGGTTTGCTGAATCCATCGGAATATTTAAGTCCGATGGCCCAGCCAATTTCGAACAGACCAGCGACCCCTAAATAGACCCAGGCCATTTCCATGCTCCTGTTTGAGTTTTCTTACCGAACCTCATTAAGCATTTCTGGCAAGCACTGCCTTGGCCGCCTCTTCTGATGATGCCGGGTTTTGACCTGTAATCAGGTAACCATCCGTAACGACGTAGGGGTGCCAATCAGAGGACTTTGAGTAGTTCGCTCCGAGCGTCTGCAATTCATTTTCCAGCAGAAATGGCACAATATCCGTCAACTGAACAGTTTCTTCCTCACTGTTACTGAATCCGGTCACGGATTTGCCTTCAACCAGTGACGAACCATCCGGTCCTTTCGTGTGCCTGAACACCGCAGGCGCGTGACAAACGGCGGCAATTGTCTTGTTGGCTGAAGACATCGTCTCTATCAGTTCAATTGAATCGCGATCC
>CBDTVF010000418.1:0-2964 GCA_965363775.1 uncultured Gammaproteobacteria bacterium | reverse complement strand
AGGATTTTCGGTTAAAGGTAGTTGAAGGTCCACGCTCACCTCAATCAGGCGCGCCTTTTTCTGCGCCCGGCTGGTGTCGGTTGGGCCGATGATTCTCTCCAGCATTTTCCAAAGCGAGGACGGCATCGTTTTCACCATACCAGCGACAATGACACGGCTATGCTCAGTTAACAGAGGCTTCAAGCGGATCAACTGATCCTCTAACAAGGCCAGTGATTTCGGCACCTTGATCAGCACCAGGGCGGGCGATGTATCGGGGATTTCTGTGCCTGGCAGAATTCTCACACTACCGGGGTCACAAGCATTGCGTTTCATATTTTCGCGCAAGGCCTGGTGCGCCAGCCACGAATCCGACCAGCTAAACGGTGATAGTTGCTGCAGGCAGACAGCCAGGGCACCAAAACTATCATTTACTATCAAGGTGTGTTGTTGCTGCAGATTCGACCCTGACAACTGTTGTAACAAGTATTCATCGGCGGCATCCCAGGCTCGCAGTAGCTCACGTTTGCGCGCCGGATAGCGGTGTAATTCGAATTCACCAGCAGGCGTGATCAAGCGTGTTTCAGACATGGACTGGGTAAATCACCTATGGCAAATAAATACAGTTAGAAACACGCATGTTAACTCCAACTATTCATTTGCCGTAACTTCACGTAAACGGTCAATGGCGCGTGAAACATGCTGCGGTGACGATG
This sequence comes from uncultured Gammaproteobacteria bacterium, assembly GCA_965363775.1. Classification (GTDB taxonomy): domain Bacteria; phylum Pseudomonadota; class Gammaproteobacteria; order Xanthomonadales; family SZUA-36; genus SZUA-36. The sequence continues at coordinate 2,269 of CBDTVF010000418.1, read as the reverse complement.
TGCTACGTGCGAACAGAACATAAAGGGCCGGTACAACAAACAGCGTCAGGATCGCTGAAATCGTAACGCCATAAACCACGACGATGCCTATGGGTTGACGCGCCTCTGCACCAGCACCCGTGCCAAGCAGTAAAGGCAGCGCTCCAAACGTAGTGCAGGCGCTGGTCATCAGGATAGGTCGCAGACGCACGCTTGCTGCCTCAATCACAGCTTCGCGAAAGCGCATGCCACGGTCACGTAACTGGTTGGCAAACTCCACAATCAGGACACCATTCTTGGCGGACAGACCAATCAGCAGGACGGCTCCAATCTGGCTGAATACATTCACGCTGCTGCCATAGGCCCACAAGCCAAGCAAAGCACCCGTCATCGCCAGCGGCACGGTTACCAGGATAATCATCGGATTAACAAAACTCTCGAATTGTGCGGCAAGCACCAGGAAAACGATCAGTAAAGCCATCGCGAAAGTCAGGTAGAGCGAACTGCCTGAGTCCAGGTACTCCTGACTTTCGCCATCCCAACTCAGGCGGGCGCTGGCGGGTAGTGTCTGACGTGCGACCTCGGTCAGCTTTTCAATCGCTTCACCAAGACTGGTACCCTCTGACAGTTCAGCAGACATCGTGATAGAACGCATCCGGTCAAATCTTTTCAATTCTGACGGGCCCGCTATTTCCGAGATGTTAACCAGGTTGGAAAGGGGCACCAACTCACCGGTCAGCGAGGAGCGCACATACAAATTAGACAGATCATCGGTACTGGAACGGTCAGCATCCGACCCCAAAATCACCACGTTGTATTCACGCCCACGGTCCACGTAAGTGGTGACAATTCTCGAGCCCAGCATGGTCTCCAGGGTACGACCAACATTCGAAAGGGATACACCCAGCGTGGCAGCACGGTTCCGATCAACGCTGATCTTCATCTGTGGTTTGCGTTCCTGGTAATCACTGTCGGCATTGACCAGTTCCGGCATGGACTCCATCTCAACCAGCATCTTGTCACGCCATTCCTTTAGTTGTTCATAGTCCGGTCCACCCAGCACCAACTCCACCGGTGAGCCACCGCCCCGGATTCCAAGCGCCTTGGGGGTACTTGCAAAAATTCTCGCACCGGGAATCTCACCCAATTGCGAGCGCAGGCGCCCCGCAATTTCCTGGTCAGTTTCCTCTCGATCGTCCCAGTGAGACAACAGGACAATAACCAACGAACTATTGACCGCAGAACTGCCCCAGCCAGGGAGACGTGTCAAGAATCGTTTTACTGGTTTGCCTTCACCGGTTTCGGACTTAAGAATCTCTTCCAGTTGACGCGTCGACCTGTCCGTTGCTTCCAGCGTTGCACCCTCCGGTGCGCGCAGGGATATAAAGAATGCACCGCGATCCTCGCTAGGTGCGTACTCTGATGGCAGGGCCTGCAACAGGTAACCGGCAAATACGGTAACCAGGATGACCAATGCCAGCATTAACCTGGGCCAGTCGATCACACGATTGAGCAAATTCTGGTAGTGTTTGCGTAACCATGTGAAAAACTCGTCAACCTTCGCCGGCAAACCTTTTCTCAGTTCACGTCCACGGAGTAACTTGGAACACAACATGGGCGTGAGTGTAAGTGCAACCAGGCTAGAAAACAGGACCGCGGCGGCCAGGGTTATTCCAAACTCACGGAACAGGCGGCCAATATCGCCTTCGATATAAGACAGGGGAACAAATACCGCGACCAGGACCAGCGTCGTGGCGATGACTGCAAAGCCAATTTCCTGAGAACCATCAAGCGCTGCGAGTAATGGTTTCTGCCCTTCCTCGATGCGCCGGTAGATATTTTCCAGGACAACAATAGCATCATCTACCACCAGGCCGATGGCGAGTACCAAACCAAGTAACGTAAGAACGTTAATGGTGTAACCCATCGCATTCATGACGATGAATGTTGCAATCACCGAGATCGGCACCACAATCGCAGGGATCAGGGTGGCTCGAAATGAGCCAAGAAAGAAATATATCACCGCCAGCACCAACAACAGGGCCACGGCCAGTGCCTTGTAGACCTCGTTCATGGATGCTTCGATGAACTCGGCGCGATCGTAGTTAACACTCAGCACCATACCTTCGGGTAGCTCATCTTCCATGTTGGCCACTTCCTCTTGTATGGCCCGGGATACCAGTACGCTATTGGCCTTAGAAAGCTGTTCAATCGATAGAGAGACTGCCGATTCTCCGTTTGCGCGTGCGATGCTACGCTCGTTTTCCGCACCAATTCGAACATCCGCAAC
>CBDTVF010000417.1:0-2992 GCA_965363775.1 uncultured Gammaproteobacteria bacterium | reverse complement strand
TAATCTGCCAGGCTACACGGGAGACTGAGCCATCGTCCTTGTATAAAAAAGTCATCAAGCCGTTGTGCGTACAATTCTGGTTCTTTTCCTTGAGGGTAAAAGGTAACGCTGCCCTCGACCAGCCCTTATCGGTGGCGTCAGTCCAGACCCGTCCTGGGTCCAGTATGATTTCCCAGTAAGGATGATTGCTTCTTTGCGGCTCACGGTGCACAGGTATGATGGCTTCACCATCACTGATATATTCGAAAGAAAAAGGTGGCAGTGTTGTCAGCTTCCAGCGCTTTTCATTTGCGATTCCAAAGCTATCTACCAACACCTCGATTCGATTCAAAGTGCTATTGTCGTCAAGGGTCAATAGTCCTTCGAATGCCTGCGCTGGTGATAATTGCTCTTCGGGTGGTGTAAAAGCATCAGTGGCAAGCGGTGACTGCAGCAGTTCGTTACCCAATAGAAAGTCTGCACTGAGAATATATCCTGATGATGGTTGAATGGATGAACCGGCATCGAGTGGTTCTGACTTACAAGCCGAAACCAACAAGATCAGGACCAAGACGAACGTCCACCGCGAGCAAAATTTGGTGGTATCAGTCAACTGCTATTCCAAGGTTTGTCAGGCGCTCACGTAACGGCGACAGTTGTGACTCATAGGATTTCCATCGGCCAACCGAAGACTGATAAACAGCTTGCCTGACCTGCGCTGCACTGGCTGTTGTTGATATTGCGGTACTTTCATGAAAACGCGTACAGCGGGATTCCCAAGCTAAACCGCAGTGGTCCAGCAGCGTGCGTGCCTGCCCTTCAACATCACTTACAAGATCTTCGTATGCGAGTTCATAAATCACACCGGGCATTACCGCATTCCAGTGTCTCATCAACTGACGATAGGCCGCGTAGTACGAAGCAATTTCATCCAGGTCATAAGACCAGGGGTATGCATCCTGGAACAGCCGTTTGTAAATCGCGTAGCAGGTGTCCATCGGCTGACGGGTCAAGTGTACAATTTTGGCTTGCGGCAGGGCCAGGCGAATCAATCCGGCATAGAGAAAATTCAGTGGCATCTTGTCTACGAAATACGCTGTATGACCGGTCAATGGCCTACTGCTTTCAAGGTATGCGTTTCCCAGCATGTCAAAATTGAGTTTAGCTGTTTGCTGAACTAGTTCCTTCCGGGATAAGTTTTGCACCCCGGGTCTCTGACGAACCTGACTCATCATTTGTGTTGCAAAGTTGTTCAATTCACCGGCAGCAAATACCTCGGAGTGACTGCCAAGGATTCTCTCAACCAGTGTCGTGCCTGTACGCGGCAGGCCAATTACAAAAATGGGTTGCCGTTCCGAGTGTCCTGTTTGGGGGGTAGCCAGCACCTGGGCAGTGAAGGTGCTCATGATGGCATCAATGGTCTCAAGATCGTCACTGATACGGTAATTAATATGTTTCCTGCGGAGTTTTGCGCCCCGGGAAAGGGTTTTGAATGATTGCTTTGGATCATCAATGTCTTCAAACTCTTTGGCCAGTGCGTAGCAAACCCCCACTTCGCCTGCAGGTACCTTGATGCCCTTTTTGAGAAGACTTTGAAGCTGGCTTATATGATTTGATGTGCTGGTTTGTTTGCGTAAATCCGAGCGTAGTTCGTAAGCTTCGTAGTCTTCACTATTGAGCTGAATGGCTTTATCCAGACTCACCTCAGCCTGCTCTGTATTTCCCTGGAATCTTTGAATGCTTGCCAGGTTATACCAATGCCCACCGTTGTACGGTTCCTGGCCAATCAGCTTTTGATAAATGTGAGCGGCTTCTTCGTGTAACTCCAATCGGCTGCACAGAAATGCCAGTTGAGTCATCTGCTCGGAGCGAAAACGGGTTGAATCAGCCAATAGAGTACGTACTGAGCTGATGGAGGTTTCGTTGTCACCATTCATCAGCAGACAGCTGATACGGTGCAATTGCCAGTCGATATTTGACGACTCCAGTTTCAAAGCCCTGTCAATAGCGAGCAGTGCCGGTTTTGGCTGTTTGATAAGTTGTGCCAGATGACTGGCGGCGTGCCAGCCAGGTGCAAAACCGGGGTGTTTTTGGACCAACTGGTTGCTTTTATTAATGGCCTGCCTGATGTCTTTTTGCTGCAGACTCTGCCACACGCTGTCCAGTAGTTGTTGACTGGTCTGGTGGTCGGTATTCATATCTGGCTCAGGCAGCATTGAAAGACCCTATCCTAACATTCTGTTGAATTTGCTGAAGGGGAGAAAAAACCGGGCCGAAGCCCGGTTTATACATGCCGTTTCAGGCTTTATCGAAAGCGATAGGTCGCACTGATACCCAGGGTACGGGGAGCAGTGATGTAGTTACGCTGATTATTACCATAATAATTTTCGAATGGTCCGGTATCCGTACTCATATAGGCTTTGGGATAAGAACCCGTGATACCTTCCTTGTTGGCGATGTTCTTGACAAACAGGGAAAAGTTCCAGTGGTCCGTGATCACTGCAATGGATGCATTGAACAGGACAAAGGAGTCAAATGTTTCCTGAATCGTCGTGTCCTGGACGGAGTTGATGGAGTCACCCTGATAGTAGGCAAGGAATCTTGATGCCAGGGTCCAGCCATTGTTCAGTTCAAAGCCGTGATCCAGAGACATGGTAGCAACATGTTCTGCCGTACCGGGTAACCTGTGACCATCTTCGGCGATCAAGGCCCCGCTTTGAGGCCCATAAAGGTCGTCTGTCAGCTCGGCATTGATGTAGGAGTAGCCAAAATTCACTATAAGATTCTCGGTGGCTGCCCATGCTGCCTCAAGTTCCACACCACGGGTGGCGGCTGATTCGCCATTTTGAGCCATGAAGAAACCCCACCAGGCAGTAGCGGTGTTGAGTTGAGGATCCTGCCAGTCCACGTAGAATAAGTCCGCCGAGTATCTCCAACGGTCCGTATTGCCCTTGATACCAATTTCGTAATTACTAACGGTATCAGCCTTGTAAAACTGGACGGTCTCCGGGTT
>CBDTVF010000416.1:0-3003 GCA_965363775.1 uncultured Gammaproteobacteria bacterium | reverse complement strand
ACGTATTCAACTAAAAACACGGTATTTTTCTATTGTGACGCCCAAGCTTTCCGAAGTCGCTACTAAAGCCCAGTTCAAACCTCAGTCAGAACGACTGATGGACCAGGTGCGGGAGGTCTTGCGATACCACCACTACGCGATACGAACGGAAGAGGCCTATGTGCGCTGGATTCTGGCATTTATCCGATTTCATGGCCGCAAGCACCCTGAAGATATGGGTAAAACAGAAATTGAGGCATTTTTGTCGGATCTGGCGGTCAACGGTAATTGCGCCAGGTCGACACAAAGCCAGGCATTGAATTCGATTGTGTTTTTGTACAAGCAAGTACTGGATTTACCCGTCGCCAAAGATCTGGCGCCGATTCGTTCAAAAAAACCGATTCGATTGCCGGTGGTTATGAGTAGGGACGAAGTTTCGGCCGTAATTGGTCAAATGGGAGGCAAAACGGTATTGATGGCAGGGTTGATGTACGGAGGTGGGTTGCGATTGATGGAGGTGCTTCGTTTGCGAATTCATGACCTTGATTTCGCAAATGCCATGATTTTGGTACGTGATGGTAAAGGCGGTCGGGAACGCTCGACTTTACTACCGACAAGCCTTATTAAGAATCTGGAATCGCAGCTTGTGAGGGTCGAAGGCACTTTTAAGAAAGATTTAGCGGATGGCCATGCGAATGTATGGTTGCCCAATGCCCTGGCCAGGAAATATCCCAACGCGCCCAAATCATGGGAATGGCAATACGTCTTTCCAGCGCAAAATTTGTCTACTGATCCACGTAGTGGGCAAACCAGAAGACACCATATGAATGAATCAAATCTTCAAAAAGCAGTGAAGAAAGCAAGGACAGAGGCAGGAATAAGCAAACGGGTAACCAGTCATACATTTCGGCACTCCTTTGCAACTCATTTACTTGAGTCAGGTACCAATATACGTGTGGTACAAAAACTACTGGGCCACGCGAACGTTAAAACGACAGAAATCTATACCCATGTACTGCAGCAAAATCTTGCTGCGGTACGCAGCCCCTTGGATGACCTCTAACAAACCACCGATTGCGATCACGACCGCGCCTGTGTGTTCCTCGATTACCGATACGAATTTGGCTCTTAATCATGAGGGATAAGACCCGTCTACGATAGTTGTCGATTCATCAAACGCCGCCGCTATGAACGACTTCGTAGTAAAGTTTCTCCAGTTCTGCCTTGTGCTGGGTCTCCTCATCGGCGAGGAAAACAAACAGGTCCTTGATCGGACCGGGAGACGCGGATTCAGCCAGGGCTGTATACTGCTCAATGGCTGCGTGTTCGCGACCCAGTGCAAATTGCAAAACTTCCTGGTCGTCCGGCTTGTCACCCAAATCGGGCAGATGTACGCAATCTGAAAAACGTGCATCGCTGGCCGGTGTTTCCACCATTTCGCCGATCTGCGATTCAAGATCGGGGCGAGCCCGGATTTCACTGAAAAGATCGAAATGACCCTGTTCCTCTTGGGCAAGTTCTTCCACCAGGTAACGTAGTTGCTTGCTGACTTTCGGAGTCAGTGCGGTGTAGAAATCCCGGGCAGTCTTTTCAAATTCAATTGCAACATCGAGTATTTCAGCAAGGCTTTTCAGCGGCTTTAGTCGCCGGTACCCTTTACCTTCCATTGTCATAACTTTTCCTCCATAACAGTCATGTAACTGTCAATACTGGCAGCCGTGCGGTGCCCATCAGCCACAGCATGCACCACGTCTGGGCCTTTGACGCAGTCACCACCGGACCATAACCATGGCTCGGAAGTGCGCCCGGCTTTATCCACCTGGATGCGTCCGCGGTTCCATTCCAGTTTCTCTGTCAGGTCCTCCCCTAACAAGCTGACGTCTGACATCTGGCCGATGGCTTCTATCACCATGTCCCCGGGGTGTTGAGCTTCATCACTCTCATCATAACTGGGGGCAAACCGACCCTGGTCATCGAAGATAGAGATTACTCGCCAGGTCTTCAGGCCGGTCAGTTCGCCATCATCATTGAAAGTGATTTCACGGGGACCACGTGCGTCAAATATCTCAATCCCCTCTTCAAATGATTCCTTCACTTCTTCTGGGTCCGCAAGGAAGTGATCGAGATCCTCGAGTGCAGTGACCGTCACACCGATTTCACCGTACTTCTGTTTCTGTAAACGTGCCATGCTACGTGCGATATCCATGGCCACGTTGCCACCGCCGATAACGACGACCTGTCGGGGTACCTCAACCTCTTTACCAGCCGTGATGTCGCGTAACAAATCAACAGCCTTGGTAACCATCTGATGATCCGAACCCGGAATGCGGGTCGAACGTCCAAGATGCAGTCCGATGGTCAACATGACGGCATCGTAATCATTGTGTAATTGCTCGAGAGCAATATCGACACCCACGCGGCAGTTGTATTTGATTTCTACGCCCTGTGCCTCGATAACTGCCACTTCGCTATCGATCACATCATACGGCAGGCGATACTCCGGAATTCCGTAGCGAATCATGCCCCCGGGATGCGCCTGTGCTTCATAAACAAACACTTCATGACCTTTACGGGCCAGGTCGTAGGCGGCTGTCAGTCCGGCCGGGCCGGCACCAATTACGGCGACCTTTCGACCCGTGGCGGCATCTGGCGGGCCGATGATTTCGGTGTATTTCTCGATCGGAACCTGTTCGGTAATATGTCGTTTCAGCCAGCGGATTGCGATTGGATCACCTTCGTGACGTGCAGCGCAAGCGTCCTCACACTTATGGGTACAGACCCGGCCACAGACCTGGGAGAACGGGTTGGAGTCATACAACAGGCGTAAGCCCTTTTCATAATCCCCGTCACGGACGGCAGCTATATACTCCGGGATCGCCATATGGGTCGGGCATGTTGCAATGCACAGTCCACACTCGACACAGCGGTCGGCTTCCAGCACGGCCTGCTCAATGGAATATCCATCGACGATTTCGTCGAAGTTGCAAATACGGGCTTCGGGCTCTGCCTCACCCATCTTCACGC
>CBDTVF010000415.1:0-3038 GCA_965363775.1 uncultured Gammaproteobacteria bacterium | reverse complement strand
GAAATCAGTCATGACCTCTTCGTGTGTCGGGCCAAAACAATATTCACGGCCGGCGCGGTCTTTTATTTTTAATAGCTGTGCGCCAAATTTTTCCCAGCGTTTGGTTTCCTGCCATAACTCGGCGGGCTGGACGGCCGGCATCAGTAACTCCTGGTAACCGGCCTGGTTCAATTCATCGCGAACAATCGCTTCGACCTTACGCAGAACGCGTAAACCCAGTGGTGCCCAGGTATAAATACCCGAGGTGAGTTTGCGGATCATACCGCAACGCAGCATGAGTTGATGACTGGCAATTTCAGCTTCAGCCGGGGTTTCCCGACTTGTGAACAGATGGAATGTACTGGCTTTCATATTAAATCCGACGAAATCTAAAGGGCGGTATTCTAGCCTGCCAGCAAGGCCAATACACGCATCAATCTAGTTTGTGGTGACTTTGGTCTATTTGTCACAGTTTTCGGCAATAAAAGCCTTGGATTCAGCCAGTTTTTCGAGACGGTCATTGTCGTCCATGCGTATGACAGTTCCATCTTCCTGTTTGTACATCACCCGTGTGACGGGTTCCAGTGTGGCCACCCTATCCCGGTTGTTCTTACACAGGACATCCATCTCTTTCTGTTTTTCCGCAGCTTCTTTGCGGCCTTGTTTACGTTCATCACGTTGTTTTTGGGCGTATGAAGGTTGTGGATCGCTGGCATAGGGTGATAAAGACTCGGGATCTGACTGGGGATCGTTGCCAGGTGCCTTATTTAAATTAACCACTTCGGCATCGGCATGCCCTTCGGGGCGGGGTTCAAAATGAACGACACCATCTTTATCAACCCAGCGGTAAATCTGTTCTTCGGCCACTGTCTGTGTCGCCGAAAGCACGAGAGTGGCAATCAGAACAGCGATAAAAAATGTTGAGATACGCATCATCAAAATCCTTTTTTGAATGAAACCTGGTTGTTTTATACCATATTGCGTCTATTCCACCCAATAATCAGGAAGTATTGCGTGTTATTATCGACACCAAATTATTGTATGGAGTTTTGATGAATTCAGACAAATCAATTCGCAGACGTGGGGTCTACCTGTTACCTAATCTGCTGACTTCAGCCGCATTATTTGCTGGTTTTTATTCAATCATTTCGGGTATTAAGGGGCAGTTTGAAGCTGCGGCAATTGCCGTGGTTGTCGCCGGTTTACTGGATGGCCTGGATGGGCGTGTTGCACGCATGACCAATACGCAGAGTGATTTTGGTGAGCAATATGACAGCCTGGCAGACCTGATATCGTTTGGTCTTGCGCCCGCATTACTGGCTTTTAACTGGTCGCTTTCAAGCCTCGGGGAAATCAGCACCCTGGCCGGCAAGCTTGGTTGGTTGGCCTCTTTTCTATTTGCAGCTTGTGCCGCCTTGCGGTTGGCGCGGTTTAATACCCAGGCGGGTGTTGCGGATAAACGTTATTTTCAGGGCCTGGCCAGTCCGGCTGCAGCGGGAACGCTGGTATTTACCATCTGGTTTTTTATCGACAACGGTGTTGCCGGAGAAACCGTACGCTGGTTGATTTTCTTTGAAACCATCGTGCTGGGTTTGCTGATGTTCACACAGTTGCGCTATTACAGTTTCAAAGTTGGTCCGGATGGTGACAAGGTGCCCGCTGTCTGGGTGTTTATTGCCGTCCTTATCATCGTTTTGCTGGCACTTGATCCACCCATCATGGGCATGGTGTTCGGCAGTGCCTATGTGCTGTCCGGCCTGTTCATTACTTTGGCCGGGCGCCGTAACTGGAAGCTCAAGCGTGAACGACTACATAAATCAGATAAACCAGTTGAGGATGGAAGCAAGGATGCCCCCGACCCGGATAACGACTAGACAGCAGGCCTATCTCGATGCAATGGACATCGGGGTCTGGCGTTTGCGTGAAAGCGCCCCTGTTGTCACTCCTGATACAGACGGTGTCCCGCGGCTGAAGCTGAGTCCGGGTAGTGGTGGAATACTACTGATTTGTGACGAGGACAGCGATTCGGCATCCCGTCTGGCCAATGACATCAATCGAGCGCTCGGCTGTGTGCCTGTGTGGGCATGGCCACATACGGATGCTGGTGGTGTTGATTTGACTGGTGTTGATCTGATTGGCGCGATTGAAGAAAACCTTTTCACAACCGTCGCCATATTTGGCACTGATTTGGCTGCTCAATTTTTTGGTCGTGAAATACCGGTTAGTTTGAATTCGGCGAAAATGGTCTTGTTACCCGCAATGCCGGATATATTTGGGAAGGCTGAGGCCCGGCGGGTACTTTGGGACACCTTTTGCCGTTCCGGTATGGTCAGGGTTCGTGAATATAATGCCTGACAGACCACATCCGCTGATCCGTCGTCTGAGTCTGGAAGACATTGACCGCATCCACGAAATAGAACGACAGGCCTATCCATACCCCTGGTCACGCGGAATTTTTGAGGATTGCCTGAATGCCGGCTATGCCTGTTTCGGTTTGCAAATGGGTCGGGATCTGTCGGGTTATACCATATTCAGCTGGGCCGCCGGTGAAGCGCATTTGCTGAACCTCTGCATCCACCCCGATTGGCAACACCGGGGTTACGGTAGCCTGTTACTGGAATACGCAATTGGCCACGTGGCGGGACTTGAGTGCGAGTCCATGTTTCTCGAGGTGCGCGCCAATAATCAAAGTGCAGCCAAGCTCTATAAAAAGAGGGGTTTCAGGGTCATCGGTAGCAGGCTTTCATATTACCGCGCAGGTGAAGAGCGCGAAGACGCAGTTGTTATGGCCTTGAAAATTGGCGGCTAGTTGTGAAATCCAGCGTCGTCTAGACATCGGTGGTGTGCATGGCGGTGCGGGGTAGCGCTATTCGGGACACGCTCAAGCCTTCCCTGGGCGCTCGGTAATTTGTTCCCGACAAATTACGGTCCCGAATAGCACCACCCCACACCACCCGCCAAACATTGTGCCAACTTGCAGCGATACTGACGCCCAGCGCGCATCGCTGAATCTACTGAACTCAATGTTTATGTACAACGTTATTGGAGTTCACGACTAG
>CBDTVF010000414.1:0-3042 GCA_965363775.1 uncultured Gammaproteobacteria bacterium | reverse complement strand
GGGAGGGTACTCAAAGAATCCTCATAGTTTGCATCCGTATTCGCGTAGCACCAGCCATACCGTAGTTGCATGGGTGATTACGAATTTTGAATTGGGCACTACCGACCTGTTTGTAATACACTCGGCCAAGTGGTGTTTATCTGGCACGTGTACTCAAGTTCCCATGGACGTTGGTAGCACACCATCAATTTATAACAGTTTGTTCTTATTCAAAAGGTGACAAATATGACCGTGAAGCGAGTACGGCTTGAGAAGTCTATACGACCTGCCAACGCGTGGGCCCTTGCTGTTGGCACTATCATCGGTTGGGGGTGCTTCATCCTTCCAGGGGACTACCTTTCCTGGTCCGGTCCACTCGGTGCTTTCCTGGGAATGATTTTTGGTGCAGTCATCATGCTGTTCATCGCCAGGGCTTATGGGTTTCTGATGGAAAAACACCCTGTTGCGGGTGGAGCATTTGCATTTTCCTACATGGGATTCGGCCGCAACCATGCCTACATTTGCGGGTGGTTCCTGGTCCTGACTTACCTGAGCATCGTTCCACTTAATGCTACTGCCCTCCCCATCCCGGTAAATTTCTTCCTGGGAGACGTGCTCCACGTGGGATACCTCTACACACTTGCTGGTTGGGATGTGTATGTGGCAGAAATTGCACTCGCATGTTCGACTATCCTGGTCTTCGGTTACCTGAACATTCGGGGTGTCCGTTCTGCGGGAGGATCGCAATTTTGGATGGTATTATTGATGGTGTGTTCAGTGGTGCTGCTGGCAATTGGAACTCTGATTAATCCCGATGTATCTGTCCAAAACCTGAAACCGCTTTTTGCACCTGGGAAATCTATGTGGACCTCCATACTTCTGGTGTTGGTCTTGTCACCTTGGGCCTACATGGGATTTGATACAATTCCCCAGGCCGCAGAAGAGCTCGGCTTTCCTGCAAAGAAGGCCAATAAGCTCATGTTCACAGCGATTCTTCTCGGCTGCCTCATGTATATTGTGGTCATTTTTTCTACCGCTGTCGCCTTCCCCTGGACAGAACATATCTATCCCAAAACTCCGGCCTGGGCTACTGGTGCCAGCATTCGTGAGAGCATGGGTACTCCAGGCGTGACAGTCCTGATGTTGGGCGTCATCATGGGTATCTTCACGGGAATCAATGGGTTTTTCCTTGCCACCAGCCGATTACTTTTCTGCATGGGGCGTGCCAGGGTTTTACCTGCGTGGTTTGGTGAGATTCATCCCAAATACAAGACACCCCGGAACGCAATCGTGTTCATCATGGTTGTTTCCCTTCTCGCCCCCTGGTTTGGACGGGAGGCCATTATCTGGATCGTGAATATGAGCGCACTCGGGATGGCTCTTGGATACAGCTATACGTCATTTACTGCGGTCCGATTGAGCCGAAATACCGAGGAACAGCGGAATCGTTGGATTTATCGTACAGGAGGTATTTTTTCCCTTAGCGTCGTTGCACTCTTGACCCTGCCACAAAGTCCAGCCTCGTTAGCAATGCCATCCTGGATTGCCCTTCTTGCTTGGACATTCCTGGGAGCAGTTTTTTACCTGATACGGGCCCGGGAGTACCGGAGAATCCCCAAGAGTGAGCTGGATCGTCTTATCCTGGACATATAAGTGACGCCTGACAGCCATTGAAGCCAACGGAAGATTTGACTCTAAAGGTATTTGTTGCCAACAACCTCAGGTTGTTTATCGGCTATTCCTTTCAGTTCTTCGGCTTGTCGTGACCCAGCCACTGCTCCATCCGTGATTCTTGGCTCGCGCTCGGCTTTTCATTCGGAGAAATCGCGTATTTGCCGGGGATGTCGGCCTGCAGTTCGGCACTGACCGTGAGTAGTCGGCCATGACGTGAAAGAACTACCTCAACTACTTCACCAGCAAGTAGCCCCGTGAGCACCGAGCGATAGCTGGCAGCCGTTACACGGTTGCCGTCTACGGCAATCAACTCATCACCGGGAAGTAGACCTGCCTGAGCGCCCGAATGGCCGGCGACCACCTGTTTGACGAGAAGCTTGCTGCTCTTTTCGTAGACTTTAATACCAAATCCGCCGGGTGGCGGCCCGTCACCCTTGGCCGCAGGATTCCGGTTAAGGCTAAGGCCGTACCAGTCCAGCGCCGCATCGACTTCGAGGTCTCCGGTACCGCGAATCATGTTCTCAACCATGACCCGGACTTCACTCCCGGCCAACGCCTCGACTTCTGCTTCAAAAGCACCTGGCGGGTAACCGCCGTCTTGAAGCGAGCCATAGCGCTGATACATGTTGCGCATCACGTCGTCCAGGCTGGCACGGCCACCGGTTTCCTTACGAATGATGGTATCAGCCACGAAACCAATGACCGCGCCCTTGCGGTAGTAGGAAACCGTGCTGTTGACGGTGTTGCTATCCTGCTTGATCCAGGCATCGAATGACGCAGACTCCGCCGACCTGATTTTGCGCCCGGGCACAGTCTCGTAGTCGTGTATCTCAAGCGCCAACAGATCGAAATATTCACGCTCACTCATCAGCCCGGAGCGGTGGAGTAACAGTTCATCGAAATAACTGGTCAGACCCTCGACCAGCCAATGTTCACGGGTGTAGTTCTCCCGCTCGTAGTCGTATGGCGAAAGTGCCTCTGGGCGCATTCGCCGGACGTTCCAGACGTGGAAAAGCTCGTGTGATACCAATCCCAACCAGCGCCGATACCGATCGCGTTTGCGCATGGCCATGCCCTCGATCAATAGCACGGTACTATGATCGTGTTCGAGACCGCCGTCCTTACCCATAAACAGTGTCATGAACAGGTACTTCTTGCTGAGTGGGTTGACACCCCAGAAAGCCTGCTGCGTCTTGATAAGTTTTGTTACATCTTCTACGGCCCGTTCGAAGTCCCAGTATCGGTTGTCGCTGGAAAAGACCAGGCCATAAGACTGACCGTTGACCTCGAAAGTGTGCTCGACGCTGTTGCCCGCCACGATAGGGCTGTCGACCAGTTCATCAAAATCGGCGGCAAGGAACGTTGAGTCCGGACCCACGGCATCCATGG
>CBDTVF010000413.1:0-3046 GCA_965363775.1 uncultured Gammaproteobacteria bacterium | reverse complement strand
GAATCCCAGGGCACCGTCACCGCGCAGGATACAACCAACCTCGTGGCCGAAGTCTCAGGCCGCGTGATCGAGTTTGCCGATTCATTCCAGGTAGGGCGCTTTTTCCACCAGGACCAGGTGCTGTTACACATTGATGATCTCGATTATCGGGCGCTTGTTGAAAAAGCCAGGGCCGTGGTGGCGCAACATGAAGCCAAGCTGATGGCAGAATTGGCATTGGCCAAACAGGCAGAGGCCGATTTCAAGACACTGGGCAGATCGGGGAAAGTCAGTGAACTTGCATTACGCATACCCTATGTCGAGGAGGCCAAAGCGCAACTGGCATCAGCACAGGCTGACCTTGACAGGGCCATGATCAAGCTGGACAGAACCAAGGTTAAGGCACCCTATGATGGCTATGTACTTTCCCGTGAAGTCGGCCTGGGTCAGTACCTGGCGGCCGGAACCAGCATAGGTTCTGTATTTTCAGCCCGCAAGGCCCTGGTCAGGATACCGGTCACTGAACAGCAACTGGAAATGATTGCAATGAACGACCGCCGTCATGGTTCCACGGCAATTCCCGAGGAATTACCTGACACGAGCCAATGTGACCAACTGGAAATCGAACTGGTAAGCAGTCGGGAGGACTTTCCCAATCCCCGCAAGGCCCAGATATGTGTTCTGGAAGCCACAAAGGACACTGAAAATCATGTGCTGTATTTGCAGGTCCAGGTGGAAGACCCCTACCTGATTTACGGTAGCCCGGGTGAAGCGGACACTCCATTACGGGTAGGTACTTACGTTATCGCCAGGATTCCAAGCAGGGAGTACGTCAATATATTCACCATTCCCCGTAATGCGGTGTACGAGGGTAAAAAGGTGTTGGTGGTAGATGAACAAGACCGACTTCATTGGAAGGAAATTGATTTCTTCCATACCGATGCCGATTATGTTTATGTTCGCTCCGGATTTTCAGTGGGTGACCGAATCAGTATTTCACCACTGGATATCCCGGTTGAGGGTACACAGGTTGCCGTTCAGTCTACCAGGTCGTCGATATCTGCCAATAAAGTGAACACTCAGTGAGTGATGCGTTAAACAGCCAAAGAAATTCCCTGATATCCTGGTTTGCCAGCAACCCCGTGGCTGCAAATCTCCTGATGGCGATGATAGTGGGAGCAGGCCTGGTTTCAGCGTTCTCCATTGAAAAAAGAACACTGCCGGATTTCGAGACCAACGCGGTGTCGATTACCGTGCCATTTCCCGGCGCAGGCCCCCGAGAGGTCGAGCAGGGTGTGGTGCTGAAGATCGAGGAAGCAATTTCTGACTCACTGGGTGTTGAAAAGGTCACTGCCATTTCCAGGGAAGGCTCCGCCAGGATTGATGTGGAAGTTGCAAACGGCTACGACGTTGATCAACTGATGGATGAGATCAAACGAAAAATAGATGCGGTTTCATCCTTACCAAGGGACTCGGAAAGACCCATCATTTCAAAATCCGAACCACGCATGCAGGTGATGTGGTTATCCGTTTACGGGGCATCTGACGTCCGCAGATTACAACCGCTCGCGACCCGGATACGAAACGATTTGCTGGCGATGCCCGAAATCGAGGAAATCCTGGTCGTTGGTGATCCTACATTTGAGATCAGTATCGAAGTTAAGCCGCATGCCCTGCAACAATACGGCCTGACTTTCAGCAAGCTTGCCGAGGCTATCAGCGGCAGTTCGACGGACATAGCAGCAGGTGTCATGCGCACCCGCGATTCCAATATCAGCATCAGGTCCATCGGACAGGCCTACGATCGGGAGGATTTCTCAGAAATCGTTATCAAGACTGCAGCGGATGGTACACGTCTGCTGTTGTCCGACGTTGCCACTGTGCATGATGGTATTGAAGACAACCGCATATTTGCCCGTTATAACGGCAAACCCGCCCTGAACCTTCAGATCATGTCCTCGTCAATGGCCAGCGACACGGAAATATCCCGGCAGGTACGTTTATATACTGAAGCATTCCGGGCCGAATTACCCGCTGGCATACACCTGACCTCCTGGGCGGATATCTCATATTACCTGAAGGGCAGACTGGATATGATGTTGGGTAATCTGGCGGTTGGTGCCGCCCTGGTATTCATATTTCTAAGTCTATTTATAAGGCTGAGGGTTGCTGCCTGGGTGGTCATTGGAATTCCTATCAGTTTTCTGGGTGCATTGTGGTTAATGCCGATGGGGATGTTTGGGGTCAGCATCAATCTGATCAGCCTGTTTGCGTTCATTCTTGTGCTGGGGGTCGTCGTTGACGATGCCATCATCATTGGTGAATCGGTGGATCATGCAATTACATCGAGGGGGCCCAGCCTGGAAAGCGTCATACACGGCACCCGCGAAGTCGCCCTGCCGTCGACCCTTGGTGTATTGACCTCCATAGCAGCCTTCGCACCATTGACGTTTGTGGATGGACAGTTGCGGCCATTCTTTGCAACTGTCAGTGTTGTTGTCGTGCTCTGCCTGATATTTTCCCTGGTTGAATCCAAATTAATCCTGCCAGCCCACCTGGCCCACGGTCTAAAAGCGGAAACCCGGCGCAAAAACCCAAACTGGTTTCAAAAGGTTCAGAAAGCCCTGCAGGAAAAGCTCCAGTCATTTATCGACAGCCGTTACCGGCCTGCGCTGAGGGTTGCCATGGCTCGACCCGGCCTGGTGTTAACCATGGCAACAGCCCTGCTAATGATCGTGATCGGTGTCATGGGTTCAGGTGCTGTGCGCTACGAGTTTTACCCAAATGTGCCAAGTGATTTCCTGCGCGCCACCGTGACGACCAACCAATCTGCGCCTGTCAACTTGCGGGACAGGACGTTGGTGCAGATGGAGGATGCTGTTACAGCATTGAACGAAAAATACTCAGACACAAGTGGTGGTGTTGACCTGGTATCCAGTGTGCTGGTGTATTCAAACGGCGATCACAGTGGCCAGATAGTCGTTGAATTGTCCAAACCGGAACAAAGAAGTGTAGATGCCATGGCGCTGGTTGACGAGTGGCGGGAACGGGTTGGGGACGTAGTTGG
>CBDTVF010000412.1:0-3072 GCA_965363775.1 uncultured Gammaproteobacteria bacterium | reverse complement strand
GTAACAAATACCCGTGGGTAACAAGTTACCCGCCCTACGTCCATTCGTTACGTCCGAGGCACCCGTGGGTAACAAGTTACCCACCCTACGTCCATTCGTTACGTCCGAGGTACCCTTGGGTAACATTTGCCCACCAAATGCCCAGGTGCACAATTCAATACCAAGCCAATCAGGGGTGCGTGGCAAATTACAGGCCGGCCAAAACCTGATCCAGCTCGGCAATGAGATCATTGACATCCTCGACTCCCACAGATAATCGTATCAATGAATCGGTGATACCGATCTCGGCCCGTTTTTCTGCCGGCACCGACGCGTGGGTCATGATGGCGGGATGATTGATCAGGCTTTCCACACCACCCAGGCTTTCGGCGAGCGAGAACAACTGGCAGCCTTCCAACATGTTCCGTGCTGCATCATATCCGCCCTTCAAATCAATGCTGATGATACCTCCGCCCATACCACCCATTTGTGACATTGCCAGATTGTGCTGCGGATGTGATTTCAGACCCGGATACAGGGTTTTTGAAACCGCCGGGTGCTGTTCCAGCCATTGCGCAATAAGCAGGGCGTTCGAACAGTGTGCCTGCATCCTCAAGGCCAGTGTTTTCAGCCCGCGCATGGCCAGAAAACTATCGAAGGGTCCCTGGATGCCACCGATAGAATTATGCAGATACCAAAGCCTGTCACCCAGTTCTTTGTCATCACCCACCACGGCGACACCACCTACCATATCTGAATGACCATTCAAAAATTTCGTCGCAGAGTGCACCACGATGTCCGCACCCAGTTCCAACGGCCTTTGCAGCATGGGTGACGCAAAGGTGTTATCAACCACCACCAGCAAATCATGCTGTCGGGCCACCTTGACCACTGCAGCAATATCGACGATTTTAAGCATCGGATTGGTCGGTGTTTCCACCCAGATCATGCGGGTCTCCGGGCGAATAGCCGCCTTGAGAGCATTGATATCATCAATCGGGGCGAAGCTGAATTTCAGACCAGCGGAGCGTTCACGCACATTATTGAACAGCCTGAAACTGCCACCATATAAATCGTCTATGGCAACCACGTGATCGCCAGAATCCAGCAACTCAAGCACGGTCGAGGTTGCTGCCATCCCCGATGCAAAAGCGAGTCCGCGACTACCACTTTCCAGGTCTGCAATGCATTGCTCATAGGCACTGCGCGTGGGATTGTGACTACGTGAATACTCCCAACCCTGGTGATCACCCGGACTGTTTTGCACGTAAGTTGAGGTTGCATAGATAGGTGTCATGATTGCACCGGTGGAAGGATCCGGCTCCTGACCTGCATGAATAGCACGGGTGGCAAACTGATGTTTTGAATGATCTTTCATTGATATGTTCCAATATTTTGCCAGATCATTTACTGATCCGTTTTTCGACGCAGGTAGTTCAATAAGTCTACACGTGTAATCAGACCCAGAAACTGATCACCATCTTTCACAATGGCAACATAATCTTTGTTGAATATAGGCATCAGTTCATCAATCGGATCGTTCACATTCACGGAAGCAAGTTCAGTCACCATGGCGGTGCTGACCGCGTCATTGAAACGGTCACTTGATTGCGCGACAGCCAATAATATATCCGACTCATCGATAAAACCGACTATATCCCGGTTTTCTATCACCGGGAGTTGGGATACATCGTACAACTTCATTCGGCTGTAGGCGTTGGCGAGTGGCTCATCCGGGCCAACGATAATCGTGTCATTGGATTCGAATGGCCTGGCGATCAGATCGCGCAAATCACCATGTTGTTGAAACTGGATAAATCCCTGGTCCTGCATCCAGAAATCATTGTACATTTTCGATAAATAGCGATTACCGGTATCACAGGCTAACGTGAGTACTTTTTTAGGTGAGGTCTGCTGCTGGCAGTATTTCAACGCGGCGGCCAGTAACGTTCCCGTAGAAGAACCGGCCAGCACGCCCTCCTTGATGAGTAATTCCCTGCCCATCAGCATACTTTCGCGATCACTGATGGCAAAGGCTTTTGAAACGTGCGTGAAATCACTGATGGTAGGCAAAAAATCTTCGCCTATGCCCTCAACCAGCCAACTGGCGCTTTTATCTGACAACACACCATCATTGATGTATTCAGCCAGGATTGAACCTTCCGGGTCTGCCAGCACAAGCTCCAGGTCAGGTGCCGCTTTTGCGAAAAAATGTGACAGCCCGGTGACCGTGCCACTGGACCCGACACCAAGAACGATCGTGTCCAGGTCATGATCCATCTGCTCCCAGATTTCAGGACCGGTAACTTCTTCGTGTGCCGTGGGATTCGACGGATTACCGAATTGATTGATAAAAAACGCACCCTCTATCTCATTGGCCATCGACTGCGCCAGGTCCTGATAATACTCGGGATGACCCTTGGCCACGTCAGAACGTGTCAGAACCACTTTTGCGCCCATGGCTTTCAGGTTTGATATCTTTTCCCGGCTCATCTTGTCTGGTATCACCAAAATCAGCTGATAACCTTTTTGTGCGGCAACCAACGCCAATCCAAGACCCGTATTACCTGCCGTGCCTTCCACCAGGGTTGCGCCCGGGCTGATCAATCCCGCCTTCTCAGCATCTTCAATCATCCTCAGCCCAATCCGGTCTTTGATGGAACCGCCCGGGTTCTGACTTTCCAACTTGATGTAAAGACTACAGGGACCTGTGTCCAGGTGGTTGATGCGCACAATGGGTGTGTTCCCGATCAGATCAAGAACAGAGTCATAAACTTGCATGAAGATGATTACTCCGGATAAAAAAACGGCCGGGAAGATTCCCGACCGTACTTTATTTTATTTTATAAAGAATATCAGGTTTGTTACGAACTCATAAAAACAGCCAGCTTGTCCTTGATCCAGAGCTTTTCTTTTTTCAACTGATTTAATGAGGGAGATACTGTAAATGCCCGGGAAAGGGTAGATTGCCCCTTCATTGGTATATACTGAAATGTCAGCATTTCCCCATTCGGAAATAAGTACTTCAACCGTCTCTTTTTTAAGCAGGGGTGTATCGCAGGCAATAATAACGATATCGTCCTTTGAGTGCTC
>CBDTVF010000411.1:0-3093 GCA_965363775.1 uncultured Gammaproteobacteria bacterium | reverse complement strand
TTGAACGCCGCTACGCCGATGATCAGCGACAGAATTACCCACATGACGGTTTTCTCAGTACGGACGGCCTGGAAAAGATTGCCACGTTCCTGGCTCCAGTCCCTGACACGGTATGCACCGTCCAGTTGGTCGGAAATTTCACGCGCGACCAGCCAGGCGGAATCGAGATCTTCCAATTTGAGGCGGATACCACCAATAGAGTCCTCGGGCATTCGCAACAACCTGGCAGCATCTTCGATATGTACCATGGCCAGGCCGCTATCATTTTCATGTTCACCAAACTCAAACATACCCACGACATTAAAGCGCCGCATCAATGGACTGGCACCAAACGGGCTGGCTTTGAGACGTGGTGCAATAACAGTGACCTTGTCACCCAGCCCCACCCTCAACCGCATGGCCAGACCGATGCCAATCACAATACCGTACTCACCACTTTTCAGGTCGTCCAGGCTACCGCTTATCATGCTGGTGTTGACATCCGAGACGGTCGCCTCGTAATCCGGGGCAACACCACGTACCAGTGCAGCACTTGAACCATTGGCCTGCAACCAGGTGCCAACCTCGATGTATGGTGCAGACGCAACCACATCATCCCGTTCATTGACATGACTGACAACCTCGCGCCAGTTATCCAGCGGTCGCTCAAGCGGCTGAATGGTGGCATGTGAAATGGCACCGAGGATACGCGCACGCAGTTCTTTCTCAAAACCATTCATCACCGAAATAACCGTGATCAGCGTGGTAACACCCAGCGCAATTCCCAGCATCGAAGTCAGGGAAATAAACGAAATAAAGTGGTTTTGCCTCTTGGCGCCCAGGTAGCGCAGGCCAATAAAGGCGGATAATGGTTTATACATGTGCGAATTAGACCATAACGCAAATCGCTCAACCAGCGGAATTTACGCTTTTGGGTGTAGGAGTTTGTTGTTTGCCCTACTCCAGTTTTTCAAGTAACAAACCTAACTCTTCCGGCAACGGCGCACTAACCAACTGCTCTTCCCCATCCTTGGTAAAAAACCGTACCTGGTGCGCATGTAGAAACATTCGCCTCGCACCCTCTAATTTCCAATATTTCTGCCTTGCCGCCGGTGAGTAACGTTTATCAGCCACCAGTGGCAGGCCAAGATGGGCTGCATGTACTCGGATTTGATGGGTACGACCAGTGTGCAACTGTGCCTCGGCGAAACTGCAGGGACCATAGTTTTGCAGTAAACGAAAGCTCGTATGAGCTGATTTACCTTGCGGGTCGACCCGCATAAAACGTTGCCCGGCGCGCTCATACTGACCAATCGCATCGTAAACCTCGACCTGATCTTGCTTAAGGTTTCCATCCATCAGGCATAAATAGCGCTTTTCAACCCGGTTGTCGGAAATTTGCTTGTTCAGGTCTCGCAAGACCTCCCCATCCAGCGCCAGTAACAGACAGCCACTGGTATCCCGATCCAGACGATGAACAAGATCTACATTTGCTCCCGGTCGCATTTTGCGCACCACATCAATCACACCCCAGGAAAGACCGCTACCGGCATGCACGGCCATGCCGGCCGGTTTGTTGACGACCATCACCGCGTGACTCTCATAACAAATCGACTGGCCCAACAATTTCATGACTGCCGGAGGTATATCCCCTGATTTGTTGTCACGAATAGATGCCGGTGGAATGCGGACCATATCGCCTGTTTCAATACGCGTGGCCGGTTTTGCCCTGCCACCGTTAATGCGTACCTGACCGGTTCGGATAATCCGGTAAATAACAGAACGGGGCAGGCCCTTGAGTCTCGCTGTCAGGAAATTATCCAGGCGCTGACCGTCACGATCCTGCGTTACTTCAACATAATTTACCTTGGAACTGACCTTATTCATTGCCAACTATCCCCAACTCATTGATAGAAAATGAAAAGACTGTTATATTGTCGCGGTAAGGAATTCGCCCTGCCGAATTGTTCTCCGAAACCGCCTGATTATCTCACCTAAGCCGTGCTTTAAAGGGCCGGACTTCATTGGCTCAACAGTAGTTTACACGTTGTGCCACAAGCAGATAACACGAATTCAATGCTGGCTGATGCCAGGAAAAACTTATTTTTGATGGCAGACCGACAAGCTGCTATCAACGGACCAGGCCTAAAAATAGATTGGCCTGGCTATGAAAACAATATTTGGTACCCCCGGCAAAGATGCAAGACATCGCCGGGTCAGCTTAGTGGAAACATGGCGCAGAAACGTCATGTGGTTCTACTGCCGCCCTGTACCGGGGTGCCTGAGGAATTTACAATGAAAAGAATGCTGATTAACGCAACTCAGCCTGAAGAATTGCGCGTGGCGATAGCTGAAGGTCAACAACTGTTTGATCTTGATATAGAAGTCCCCTCCCAGGAACAAAAGAAATCAAACGTTTACAAGGGCAAGATCACACGGGTTGAACCCTCGCTTGAGGCCTGTTTTGTTGAGTTTGGCTCATCACGGCACGGCTTTTTGCCACTCAAGGAGATTTGCGAAAGCCTGTATTTAAAAGGTTCATCAAAGAAAGGTGGCAAGGTAGCCATCCGCGATGCGGTCCGTGAAGGTCAGGAAATCATCGTCCAGGTAGAAAAAGAAGAGCGCGGCAACAAGGGTGCCGCACTGACCACCTACATATCCCTGGCGGGTCGTTACCTGGTTTTGATGCCAACCAACCCCACAGCCGGTGGCGTATCCCGTCGTATCACCGGAAACGATCGTGATCATCTGCGTGAGCAACTACAGAAAGTCACCACCCCAGACAACGTCGGCATCATCGTACGTACCGCCGGTGTCGGGCGTGATGCCCAGGACCGGCGCGGCGCCCGAGTGGCCCACGCGGAAACCGGTGATGACTTCGTCGAAGATCAAAAGAGCGCCGTGTTTGGCGGTCAGGTCCCGGCACTTCTGGAGAAATTCCGGACGCTGGACCAGGAGGCCCGCGTTGGCGGGGAACGGTTCGATGATCAGGGCCGCCACCTTGTCGCCGTGTTCGGCGAAGAAGGTTTCCAGCGCATCGTCGTCATCCAGGGGGAGCACGGCGGTGCTGTCGGTGTCCCCCTTGGGCACGCCGCCACTGCTGGGGGTGCCGAA
>CBDTVF010000410.1:0-3102 GCA_965363775.1 uncultured Gammaproteobacteria bacterium | reverse complement strand
CATCGAGTGACGTCTGGGGTCAGGCTGCTGATGCCGGTGTTGATGCGGCCGCCCACTCGGCTGCAGGGCATGCTGGGAATGCTGTTGCCAATGAAACCGCAGATGCCGTGGGTGGCGGTGTTGGGGGTTCAATTGCCGGTTCGGCGATAGGCGCTGCCAGCCGGGAACTCATGAGCGGCGCATTCAAAAAATTTCGCAAAAAGAAAAAAGAACCTGAACCGGTTGCAGAAGTGGCCAACCCGGCTGCCGGCACTGTAACGCTTTTCAAAATTACCAGTGAACTGACTTCTATTGATGAGAAAGATGTACCGGATAGCTTATTCGTAGTCCCGGCCGGATGGGAGAAGATAGCCAACCCTTCATGGTAAATAGTTGGATTATCATGGTGAACTGAATCTGATATTTTTTGTCAGAAAACCTGAGTTTAAAGATACAATCAACACCACGCTTTAATTAGCCTGGAATAAAGAACCGACCAGCGATGGCGGTTACGACCCAGAAGAGAAAAGCGTTGGCTTGGATCTGCATTGCAGATATGTAAAAACAGGACTTGATCCCTGGAGGACAGGTACCGCTATGATTGATTACGCTATTGTTGGTGGCGGCAGGCTTGCGCGCCATTTCTCAGAGTATTTCCGTTTACTCGAAATTCCTCATAGCCGTTGGGTCCGTGACCGCCGGTCGCGATTCAATACTTTTGACTTGCCTGACACCTGGCGGCTGTGAGACTGGGAAACACAAGGTTGATTGATAATGTCGATATTTGAACACAAGAACATCCTGTTATTAATGTCCGGTTCAATTGCTTGCGCCAAGGCATCATCATTGATATCCGAGTGGACCAAAAGGGGCCATAAAGTGAGGGTCGCCTGTACCCGCAGTGTTGCGGAGTTTGTCGGCTCATCCACCTTGCAGGGATTGGGTGCAGAAGCGGTATTTGATAATGTTTTTGCACCGGGCAGGGCGATGGAACATATTTCGCTTGGCAAATGGGCGGATATCATTATTGCTGCACCAGCCACTTCCAATTTGATTAACAAGTTCGCAGCGGGCATTGCCGATGATGCTGTCACCACCCTTTGGCAAGCGGCCTATGGTCAGGGAAAGCCCATGGTGATCGCTCCGGCCATGAATACACGTATGTGGCGTTACCCCGCAACACAGGAAAGTGTTACACGCCTGAAACAATGGGGTGTTCATATTTTACCGGTTCGCAAAGGCGAATTGGCATGCGGTGAAATGGGTGAAGGCCGTATGCTTGAGCCGGTTGATATCCTGCAAACTGTTGACCGTCTGTTGGCATTTGATCAGGGGGGCAAGGCCAAACGTATCTTGATCACTGCCGGTGGCACGCGGGAGCCTATTGATTCCGTACGCTACATTGGAAATATGAGCAGTGGCCGTACCGCTTCAGCACTGGCAAATGAGTTGACCGCCGCCGGCCACAGGGTGACCTGGCTAGGTGCCAGGGATGCAGTTCAGCCCGCCATGGTGAACAGACTTGAACTCTACACCAGTTTTTCCGATCTTCAGGCCCGGTTGAAAGACCTGCTTGGGGCAGGTGAGTACGATGTGGTTGTTCATGCGGCTGCAGTCAGTGATTTCAGTGTCGCTGGTGTGAAGACAGGCGAGGGCAGTACATTGAGCACTGATGACGGTAAACTACCTTCAAACTCTGATCTCGTATTGCATCTGAAGCGCAATCCAAAATTATTGAACCACCTGAAAGACTGGTCCGGGAATCCCGCATTGCAGGTTATCGGGTTCAAATTAACGGATACCAGGGACATGTCACAACGGCTTGCAGCTATCAGGAAACAGCTTGATAATTCAGGGGTCGATGCCGTGGTGCACAACGATCTGTCAGATATCAGCGAGACAGCTCACAGGTTTTGTTTTCACAGGAATGGGCAGGAGCCGGTGACCTGTGGAAATAGCGGGGAATTGGCATTTACAATCAACAAATTGCTGGAGACGGTCTCGTGAAGCTATGCCTGGACGTGGGTAACAGTCATATATATGGCGGTGTTTATAAATCTGACAAGGCTCTGCTGACGTTCCGCAAGTCGTCGAAAGCGGGTGCTTCCTCGGATGAGTATGGGCTGTTTTTTCGTTCGGTATTGCGGGAGAACAAGCTCGACCCGGAGCAGGTGAGCAGGGTGGCTTTGTGCAGCGTGGTGCCGGAAGTTGTTTACACAATTTCGGCAGCCTGCCAGAAATATTTCAGTACGTCTCCCTTCATTTTGCAGGCTGGTGTGAAAACCGGCTTGAAAATTCAATACAGAAACCCGCTTGAAGTGGGTGCCGACCGCATCGCCAATGCGATAGCCGGGGTCGATAAATTTCCCGGTGAAAACCTGGTGATTGTAGATCTTGGCACGGCTACAACACTGTGCGTCATCAGCAAAGACCGTAGTTATCGGGGGGGGATTATCCTGCCGGGTTTAAGAATGTCCATGCAGGCACTTGAAAGTGGTACATCAAAACTGGGTTCAGTTGAAATTATCCGTAGAGACACCTGCCTGGGTCGTGCCACGGCGGAGAGCATCCAATCGGGTCTCTATTTTGGTCACCTGGGGGCTTTACGGGAAATCCTGCAAAGGGTACAGCAGGAGGAATTCAACGGTCAAAGGCCCAAAGTCCTCGCCACTGGCGGCTTTGCGTCCCTGTTTGATGGTACGGATCTGTTTGACCAGGTCATTCCCGATCTGGTGTTACGTGGCTTGTTGAGCGCACTCAGCCTGAATGCAGATTAATATATCGCATAGGTGCACTATGCGGGTTAGATGTGAATATCAGTAACGTTGTAAAGAAACATTGAGCTCGATAAATTCAGCGATGTGCGGTGCCCATTCGGTGGTTTCTATGTTTGGGTTCCCGTCCGCGCGGCCCTTCGGGCTACCCTCAGTATCAAACCGTCTTGACGGGGTCGGCCTCACAGGGCATCCCGCCCTGGACGGCCTGAAATGGACATCCTTGTCCATTTCACCCCTAACGGTCCGCTGCTGCGGCGCTGCGAGGTCACCAAAACAGATAAACCACCGGATGCGCACTGAGCGTCAACATCTCCGTGATTTGGCACATTGTTTGAGAGGTGGTGTG
>CBDTVF010000409.1:0-3102 GCA_965363775.1 uncultured Gammaproteobacteria bacterium | reverse complement strand
CCGCCCCATTATGTTTGCCTATAACGGTGGACCCGGATCATCATCGATGTGGTTTCACATGGGGGGGCTCGGACCGGTCATCGTAACCACCCAGGACGCCGAATTCACCGGTCCTCCTTTCAAACGCGTGGCTAACGAGTTCAGCATCATTGACCGCACCGACCTGGTTATGATCGATCCGGTCGGTACCGGCTACAGCAGACCGATTGGCGACGCCGATGGCAAGGAGTTCTGGGGCGTCGATGCGGATATCAAGACCGTATCGGATTTTATCGAGCAATATGTTACGGAAAATAGCCGCTGGCGCTCACCCAAGTATCTGCTTGGCGAGAGCTATGGTGGTATGCGATCAGCAGGTGTCATCAACTATGTACAGAGCAAGCACGGCATGGCTTTCGATGGCGTTATCCTGGTATCACCATTTCTCAATTTTTCGGTGGGTGTGGACGGTGCCGGTGAGGATTTACCGCATGTTCTGTACTTGCCGACGCTGGCGGCAACCGCCTGGTATCACAATGCCATTGATGACCGACCAGAGGATCTGAGTGCATTTTATGAGCAAGCGAAGCGATTTGCCGTTGATGTCTATGCCCCGGCGTTGATGAAAGGAAATCGCCTTGGGGCGGACGAGCGCAAGTCGGTCATCACCGGCATGTCCAGGTTACTGGGTGTAAGCGAGGACTATATTGACCGCGCCAACCTGCGCATTTCACACCAGCAATTTGCCCAGGAACTGTTGCGTAACAGAAAGCTGATCGCCGGGCGTATTGATTCACGATTCACTGGCAACAGCCTTAACCCGTTGAGCGAGGAAATGGATTATGACCCCATGGTTACCTCGGTAGGGCCGGCGTTTATAAGCAATTTTCTGGACTACTATCACAATGACCTGAATTTCGGCCGCGATAAAGACTACACGGTGAGTGGTCAGTTATTCATGAAATGGGACTGGGCTCACTCACAACCCGACAGCAGGTTCCCACTACCCTCACCCAATACAATGCCCGATCTCTCACGTGCTATGAATGACAACCCGGAACTCAGGGTGCTGGTGCAACAAGGCTATTACGATCTTGCAACACCCGCGTTTGCAACCGAATACATGATGGATCACCTGACAATTAGCGAAAACCTGCAAAGGAACATCAGGGTTGAACTGTATGATGCAGGGCATATGATGTATCTGCACCCACCCTCGTTGGTCAGGTATAAGAAAGACCTGGCCGATTTTATCGATAGCGATTGAGATTGGTACCTGGTACCAATGAACAGGAGATTTACATGGCAGACCAGCTAAACGAAGCAAGTTTGCGGCAACAACTTTTAGATCAATATAAGTATGTGGGTCGCATCGGTCTTAACGAACTGGAGTCTGGAAATCTCAGTGTACGTCTTGGCGACCAGATGCTGATATCTGCTTCCGGTGCCAGCGCTGATAACATCTCACCCAACACCATCATCAAAATGTCATTCGAAGGAGAATGGGAAGGTGAACACGAGCCTTCATCGGAATGGCGCATGCATGCTGCGATCTACCAGCAGAGTGAAGAAACCCAGGCCATTGTGCACACACACTCAGACTATTGTGTGGCACTTTCCTGCCTGCTTATGCCGTTACCGGGCTTTCATTACCTGGTAGGCCTTTTTGGTGGTGACGATGTTCCCTGTGTGCCTTACTCGACTTTTGGTACGCAAGCCCTGGGTGATGATGCTGCCGAAGCATTAGCCAACCGAACAGCCTGTTTGCTGGGCAACCATGGAATGATTGCCCGTGGGCCAGACCTGAGCACAGCAATTAACCACGCACAACGCCTGGAGATCATGTGTCGTCAATATATTCTGGCTCGCCAACTGGGTGAGCCCAGGCTGCTGACGGATGAAGAGTGGGCTGAGTTTTTTGAGCGTGCGGAGATACAACGCTACGGCCAATGACGGCTTAACCCGTGATTTTTCCCGCCGCATCAATCTGAAACTGCTCTACCATTTCCTGCCAGATCTGGTTCGAGGTATTGTCCCGAACAATCTTCTTCCATGACTCCCATTGGCTGGGTGTTGATGCATATTGCAAACCCCAGGCAAAAACCCGAACGGCGATATTGGGTGATTGTTGCGCAGTTCCGTAAGCCGTCAATCTCTCGATCACAAAAGCCAGGTACCAATCAAAGTCACCATGTTCTATCGCAGGCAGCACCAACCGTTCATGAACAACCTGTCCGCGACCTTCGGGTGTTGGTGCAGTTTTCATGGTCAACGGCCCCATGATCTTTTCCTCGTGGGCCATGTGATCGAGTTGGTGTGTTTTCCAGATTTCAAATGCACGTGCCACCTCATCGGCAGCTTCAGCTTGTTCTACCTGTCTTGCATTAAGCTCGTCTTCTTCATGCTCCTGCATGAAACCGGCCCCGGTGATGACACCCCCGCTCACTTCATCCAAAAGAGAGAATACGGCACCTTCCTCCATCGCAACATGTGAACGACGGCACCTTCGAAAATTCCTCCACTCCTGCCTGAATTCATCCAATCCACCCTTATCGAGAAATTCACCCATCAGAGTGATGCTCTTGCGAAGGACCTCATGGGTGTTTCTGAGTATTGCGAATGACATCGGTTGTGGGCTTTGCGCTTGCTTGTTCATGTTTCTCCTTGTTTCATCTTCCATGCGCGATTATACAGATCGTCAATAAAGGTTTCGAGAATACCAAAAAAGTACACACAGTTCAGTTCAAGACCTTCCACAAGATGAGTTTGCTCAATAACCCGGCAAAGTACTGAGTTATCATGGGGCTTCGGATGTTGTTCGCTATATGATTGAAAGATCCCGGAGGTAACAATGAAAACTATCATCACAAGCCTGTTATTACTGAGTTTTAGCGCTTCCCCAGTACTCGCCCAACAAGACGAGATCACCACGGCGGAAGGCACCCTGACCTTGACCCCGATACTCCACAGCACAATGGCATTGGAGTTTAAAGGCAAAACGATATTTGTGGATCCATATGGTGGTGCCCAAAGGTTTGAAGGACTTGGCAACCCGGATTTAATATTGCTTACCGACATTCACGGCGACCACCTCAACCTGGACACTCTGAATGAACTCAACAC
>CBDTVF010000408.1:0-3107 GCA_965363775.1 uncultured Gammaproteobacteria bacterium | reverse complement strand
ATGCCGTAATGTCTGCGCCCATCAGGGTCAGTGGTTTAACGACACGCCCCATGGGCCGGCTGTTCAGTGATTCATCACCACTGAGCGTGCTGTCAAAATTCTGTCCACTCAACACACCTGCCAGCAAACGCATGGCTGTACCCGAATTCCCCATATCCAGGCATCCGTCGGTTGGCGGTGTGAAAACACCACCGGTGCCAGTGACGTAAATGACATCCGACCGTCGCTCTACCTTTGCTCCCAGCTGTTCGCACGCCTTCAAAGTAGCCAGCGTGTCCTCACTTTCAAGCAGGCCGCTCAACTCAGATTGCCCACTCGCCAGGCTGGAAAAAATCAACGCCCTGTGACTTATGGATTTATCGCCTGGCGCCCTGAGCTCCCCCCTTAAACCTGAACCCGCCGGTTCAACTGTCAGAAACATGTTGCTTACTCACTGCCTTGGGATAAGAGCCCAGGACACTTGTCATACCGGTCTGCTTCTGCATCTCTTCAAGCGCGCTTTTGAGTGGTTCGGTCTCAGCGTGACCCTCCACATCAATAAAAAACACATATGACCAACTGGAAGCACTGGAAGGTCGTGACTCAATCCGACTCATATTTAAAGAGTGACGCGCCAATGGGGACAACAACGAATGCAAGGCTCCGGGACCTTCGTCGCCTGCCAGCAATAACGAGGTTTTGTCATCGCCCGAAGGTGCAAGCAATCGTCGACCTATGACCAGGAAACGTGTCGCATTATCTGCCCGATCCTCAATACGCGAAAACAATATGGGCACACCGTAAATATCGGCGGCTGACTTGCTGGAAATCGCAGCCGCATCGGGTGAATGCCTCACCCTTCTTGCCGCCTCGGCATTACTGCTGACCGCGATACATTCTGCTGACGGCAGATGCTGACGTATCCAGGCCTTACACTGAGACAAGGACTGCTGGTGAGAATAAACCCGTTCGATACCTGCCAGACCCTTGGACTGGCTTAACAGGTTGTGATGAATGGGCATCTCAATTTCACCACAAATTTTCAGATCTGAGTCTACAAAGCGGTCCAGTGTGTGACTGACGATACCCTGGTTAGAATTCTCTACAGGTACTACCCCAAAATCTGCCTCGGTGGATTCGACCTGTGTAAAAACATCATCAATTCCCGTCACGCCAAGCGACTGTACAGAATGACCAAAATGGAGGTATACCGCCTGCTGGGTAAAAGTACCCTCCGGACCGAGGTAAGCGATCTTCAGAGGTTCCTGTTGCGCCATGCAAACGGACATGATCTCCCGGAACAGACGCAACAACTCGGCATCGCTGATCGGACCTTCATTGCGTTCACGAACGGCCCTGAGAACCTGCGCCTCACGCTCTGGCCGGTAATAATCCACGGCGTTATCCAGTTGCCCTTTAGATTCACGCACAGCCCATGCCAAGCGTGCGCGATCGGAGATCAGGGTTTGAATCTGTGCATCCAGCGCATCGATTTTTAATCGTACGTCACTAAGCTTGGACTCCTTTGCCCTGTCCACCTTATTTTCTTTGTTTTTCATCAACCTGCTTTGCTCTCAAATGCCTTCATGAAATCTATCAGCGCGTGAATACCCTCAATCGGCATTGCGTTATAAATACTGGCTCTCATACCACCCACAGAGCGATGGCCCTTCAGGCTGCTCAAGCCTGCTTCTTCCGACTCGGCTATAAACTGCCCATGCAGCGAATCATCCACGATCTGGAAAGGGATATTCATATGTGAACGAAACTCTGATGGTATGTCATTCCGGTAAAATGTACTTTCATCGAGGTAGCTGTAAAGAGTTTCCGACTTTTGCTGGTTAAGCTCGGCCATACGCTCCACCCCACCGCTGGCTTCAATCCATTCAAACACCAGGCCGGCCATATACCAGGCATAGGTCGGCGGTGTATTTAAGCGTGAACCCTGCTGATTTTGAATTTTCCACGACTGCAGATCAGGTATGACCGGGTCCAGATCCCGCAGCAGGTCTTTCCTGACGACCACGAGGGCTATGCCGGCCTGACCAATGTTCTTTTGTGCACCCGCATAGATGACACCGAATTTATTGACATCCACCGGTCTGGAAAGTATGTCGGATGACATATCAGAGACCAGCGTCAGGCTGGTTTCAGGCGGCTGTCTGAATTGCACACCTGATATGGTTTCATTGCTGACGTAATGCAGATAGGCATTATTGTCTTCGAGCAGCCACTCGTTTTCTGAGGGAATTGATTTGAAACCGGCAGCCTCGGAACTGGCTGCAAGTTGCGCGAGACCCAACCTTTGCGCAATGCCAAAGGCTTTTTTGCTCCAACTGCCATCAACGATATAGGCACCATGCCGTTGGGTACTGGCCAGGTTCAATGGAACCTGGGAGAACTGGGCCGTGGCCCCTCCAGCGAGAAACATAATGGCATAGTCATCTGAAATGCTCAGAAGACGTCTGAGGCAAGCCTCCGTCGCATCTGCCATTTCATCAAATACGCTACTACGGTGGGAGATCTCCATGACAGACATGCCAAGACCACGATAGTCCAGCATTTCTTCACAGGCTTTTTCCAAAACAGGCAACGGCAGGGTTGCAGGACCGGCACAAAAATTGAAAATTCGACTCATAGGGTTAAACCACTCATAAAGATTTATTTAATCCCTGCATCATAAGGCCTGTGAGGCCTGTCTGCCATAGTTGAAAAGGGGAAATCAGATAGCCGGTGCAGTCCGACTGTTTTCCAGCTTGGCCTGGTCAGATCGCCGGTTCTGCAAATCGTCCAGGTAGCCGTCTTCAACACCCGTGACATATTCTCCGGAAAAGCAGGAAGTATCAAACCGCGTGATACCTGCATTGCCTTCCTGGCAGGCCTCGATCAGATCATCAAGCCCCTGGTAAATCAGGCGGTCTGCGCCCAGTTCCTGTTCAATCTGTTTTTCATCACGGCCACTGGCAATCAGCTCAGAAGGCGCAGGCATGTCTATGCCATAGATATTCGGGTAACGTACCGGTGGTGAGGCCGAGGCAAAATAGACTCTCCTGGCACCGGCATCCCGGGCCATCTGGATAATCTGACGCGAGGTTGTTCCCCTGACGATGGAGTCATCCACCAGCAAT
>CBDTVF010000407.1:0-3108 GCA_965363775.1 uncultured Gammaproteobacteria bacterium | reverse complement strand
GGTGCGTCACGCAAGGTCAAGGGTACGATTCACTGGGTTTCAGTGGAACACGGTGTTAATGCCGAAGTGCGCTTGTACGACCGCTTGTTCAGTGTCCCAAACCCCCTGGCCGACAAAGAAAAAGACTATCGGGACTTCCTCAATCCGGATTCCCTGCAGATAGTCAGAAATGCAGTGGTTGAACCTGCGGTGGTGAGCGGAGAGCCTGGAGATTATTTCCAGTTCGAGCGTGTCGGTTATTTTGCAATCGATAAGGACAGTGCAAACTCGGATCATCCGATCCTGAACAGGACGGTGTCCTTACGGGATTCCTGGGCAAAACTGCGCAGGTAATCTCTGGAATAGGGTGGTTATCCGGGTTTGATCACAAAAAATGTGTGAGTGACTACAGGCACACTCACGCGGGGGTCACTTGCTGATAGAATCCTAGTTCATCACGGCTGTGTATTTAGGAGTTTAATATGGGTTGGATAGTACTTGCACTAATTGTTGGTGCGGTCTTATTTGCGATATCGATCTACAACCGTCTGGTTGCCGGAAGGAATCGTTTCAAGAACGCTTTTGCACAAATTGATGTGCAACTCACACGTCGTCATGACCTGATTCCTAACCTGGTTGAAACAGCCAAAGGTTATATGAAGCATGAGCGGGAAACGCTGGAGGCTGTAATCACTGCGCGTAACACGGCTGTATCCGGTCTGAAAGCCGCTGCAAAAGATCCTTCCGATCCTGAAGCCATGAAAAATCTGGCGCAGGCTGAACAGGGTTTGTCCGGTGCGCTTGGCAGATTATTTGCGCTTTCTGAGGCTTATCCTGACCTGAAAGCAAATCAGAACATGATGCAGCTTTCGGAAGAATTGACAACCACCGAAAACAAGGTTGCTTTTGCACGTCAGGCTTACAATGACGCGGTCATGCTTTACAACACCTTGCGTGAGTCCTTTCCGAATAACTTTTTTGCGGGTTGGTTCAATTTTCGGTCAGCAGAATTGTTGGAAATCGAGGATGAAGCCAAACGTGAAGTACCACAGGTTGCGTTTTAAACAGTCGTTGAAGTGGCCACCCGTTTGCGGGTGGCCATCCACGCCATGAATTTCTTCGAATATCAAGAACAGGCCAAACGTCAAAGCCGTTGGCTTGTTTTTTTGTTTATTCTCGCTGTCATCATCATCATCGTGGTCATCGATATTGCTGTGTTGGTCGGCTTTGGTCTGATGAATATTGAAGAACAGCAATCTGTCTTCAATATGCAATCACTGAAGGCAAATATACCTCTTCTTTTGGGTGGTGCAGCGGTGACTGCAACTGTTATTGGTGTCGCCAGCCTGTTCAAAACGGTCTCACTGCGCTCCGGTGGTGGAAAAGTTGCACGCGACCTGGGTGGTGTTCTGGTCGAGGCGGATGCCCGCGATCCGTTGAGAAGACGTTTGTACAACGTGGTTGAAGAAATTGCTTTGGCGTCCGGAATCGCGGTACCGGAGATCTATGTGCTGGAGCAGGAATCCGCGATCAATGCCTTCGCAGCGGGTTTTACACCTGCAGATGCAGCAGTTGCGGTGACGCGCGGGGCACTCGAAAAGCTGGATCGTAATGAGCTGCAAGGTGTTATCGCGCACGAATTCAGCCATATATTTAACGGTGATATGCGACTCAATATCCGTTTGATGGGAGCATTGTTCGGTATCCTGGTACTGTCGCTGATAGGGCGTCGGGTTTTGCATGGTTCCTATTATGTTGGTCGCTCAAAAAACAATAATGGCGGGGCAATTGTGATGATTGCTGTTGCTGTCATGGTAGTCGGTTACATCGGTATGTTTTTCGGGCGTTGGATCAAGTCCGCGGTTTCCCGTCAACGTGAGTACCTGGCAGATGCCTCAGCCGTACAGTTCACTCGTGATCCGGATGGTATTGCCGGTGCGCTCAAGAAAATCTCGGTTTATAGTGATTCGTCTTTCCTGAATGTGGAAACCGAGGAAGTCAGTCACATGCTGTTTGGTGATGGTGAGAGAACGAAAATGTTTTCCACCCATCCACCCCTGAACGAACGAATCCTGCGTATTGACAAGACCTTCGTTGTCGACGATCTCGCCAGGCTGGCCAAAAATATTGAACGAAAGAAGACCATGGAGGCCGAGCAGGCGGCAAAGCAGGCAGCTGGGCAGAAAGAAAAGGCAAAACCAGGTGGCGGTGGCATGTTTGATGCCGACAACCTGGTCGAGCAGATCGGTAATCCGGACTTTTCAAGAATATTGATGGCTGCAGCACTGGCTGCCTCCATTCCGGAAGAAATCAGCCAGGCAGCACACTCCAACCAGTGGGCGACGGAAGTGCTTTTCTATTGCCTGATGGATCGGGATGTTGAAATTCGTGAACAGCAACTATTGTTTGTCGCACAAAATATGGGCAGTGATAGTGAAACACGGGTACGCGGCCTGTTGAGTGCTTCACCGGAGCTTGCCAGGGAGCAGCGTTTGCCTTTACTGGAGATCGCTATTCCTGAATTGAAGCGCCGGCCGCCAGATCATGTCAGCAAGGTATTGACCACCGTCAGCCTGCTGAGCGAAGCGGATGGTGAAACTGATGTTTTTGAGTACCTGATGGCAAAGATCATCAGCCAACACCTGTGGGAATCGGTAAATCCACAGCAGGTGAAACTCTCTGGCAAGAAGTCACTCCGGCAGGTAATCGACATGGCACAGCAGGTGATTGCCGTGCTGGCGCTGCATGGTAATGATGACAGATCGGTGGCAGAAAACGCATACCAGGCGGGAAACAAGGTGCTGGGTGTAGATGGGACTGCTGCAATGTCTGCTGTAGATAACTGGAGTGAGATCCTGGACGATGCGTTGCCGGCACTTGATCGACTCAAGCCAGCCGACAAAGGCAAACTGGTCAAGGCCCTGATCGCAACCGTTATGGCGGATAATAAAGTCGCCGTGGCGGAAATGGAGTTGTTACGCGTAGTGTGCGCCGTAATTCACGTGCCGTTGCCGATGATTACCGGTGGTGAAACGGATTGATATAAAACGTGGGGTGCGTAACTCGTTACAAAATACGAATTGAATAAAACGTAGAATACATAACTCGTTACAAAATACGAATTGAATA
>CBDTVF010000406.1:0-3149 GCA_965363775.1 uncultured Gammaproteobacteria bacterium | reverse complement strand
TATGTTCAGGATGAACGGTATGCCGCGGGCGCAGGGATGCGCACGACTGCAGGGATGCAGGAGCTAGAGCAACGCAGGAGCAGTTGCCGAAGAGCGGCGCTCCCCTCTCCACTTCGCAAGGACCACCAATAGAAGCAATAAACTGGGTCAGTAATCGGTATGCCGCGGGCGCAAGAGCGGCGCTCCCCACAACAACCCAGTCTTAAGAACAGACTAAACAGACATCCGTTCGGTCAAACTGTAACTCCCGTAAAGTCCACCCACCAAAGATATCAGCACCAATAGGACTGGCTTCCAAACAGAAACCAGTCGTTAGCTATATACATGTAATAGCAGTTTCTAAAAATCAGCCCGACCAGGAACGCGAGGATAAGGAATCACATCACGAATATTCGACATTCCGGTAATATAGGTAATCAAACGTTCAAAGCCCAGGCCGAAACCAGCATGTGGCACAGTGCCATAGCGTCTTAAATCGACATACCAACTGTAGGTATCGGCATCCATCCCCTGTTCTGCCATTCTCCTTTCCAGTACATCAAGACGTTCCTCGCGCTGTGCACCGCCAATGATTTCACCAATACCCGGTGCCAGCACATCCATTGCCGCCACGGTTTTACCATCATCACTTAGCCGCATATAGAAAGCCTTGATCTCGGTTGGGTAGTTTTTTACCACTACCGGGGCGTTAAAGTGCTTCTCTGTAAGATAACGTTCATGTTCGGTTTGCAAATCCAGACCCCATTCAGGTTTGAATTCAAATTTCTGTCCGGAGTTTTTGAGAATCTCAATCGCTTCTTCGTAGTCCACGCGAACAAATGGAGCACTGATCAGGGTCTCAAGTCGTTCAACTGCTGTTGGTTCGATTCTCTGTGCAAAGAAAGCCATATCGTCCGGGCACTCATCCAGCACAGCCTTGAAAACATATTTCAAGAAATCTTCCGCAAGATCGGCCAGGTCATCCAGGTCGGCAAATGCAATTTCCGGTTCAATCATCCAGAATTCGGCCAGGTGACGGGCGGTATTGGAATTTTCTGCACGAAAGGTCGGGCCAAAGGTGTACACATTGGATAGTGCCAGGCAGTAGCCTTCGACATTTAATTGCCCGGAAACAGTCAGGAAAGTCTCACGCCCGAAGAAATCCTGCTCAAAATCTATGTCGCCTTTATCATCGTGAGGCAGATTGGCTAAATCCAATGTGCTTACACGGAACATATCTCCGGCACCTTCCGCGTCCGAAGCAGTAATAATCGGAGTATTGATCCAGTAATAACCATTCTCATGAAAATAACGATGAATTGCCTGGGCCGCTACGTGGCGAACGCGTGTGATCGCTCCGAAAGTATTGGTGCGCGGGCGCAGATGGGCCACATCACGCAAAAACTCAAAACTGTGACGTTTCGGCTGAATAGGGTAGGTGTCCGGATCCTCGATCCAACCGACAACTTTGACATTTGTCGCCTGGATTTCGAAATTCTGGCCCCGACCCATCGATTCGACAAGTTCACCCTCACAGATGACGGCGCAACCACTGGTGAGTTTTTGTACTTCCTCACTGTAGTTGGCGAGATCTGCAGGTGCGACGACCTGGATAGCGTTAAAACAGGATCCGTCATGGACGGAAATAAAAGAGAATCCTGCTTTGGAATCCCTGCGAGTGCGCACCCAACCTTGTATTTTGACCCTGGTTCCAGTCGAAATTTCTTCGCTGAGTGCCTTTTTTATACTGACCGCTGACATGATGTTATGGTTGATCTCTGATTAAGTGGCCCAAGATAATAAATCACCCGGCGCGATGCGCACAGTCTTTTAGTGTGCTAAGCCGAAATTTAACCAACGGTATAATGAATATGAGTATCCAATTAACTGATAATGCTGCACAGCGAGTAAAGCATTTTCTTGAGAAAGAGAGTGGTCTGGCACTAAGGCTTGGTGTCAGAAAAACCGGCTGTTCCGGTTGGGCATATGAAGTCACTATCGCTTCTGAGTTGGGTAATGATGACCAGGTCTTCGAGGACAAGGGTGTCAAGATCGTTGTTGATAACGAAAGTTTGCCGTATTTGCAAGGTTCACAAATTGATTTCACAACCAGTGGATTGAACAGGGTATTTAAGTTTGACAACCCGAATGCCACGGATGAATGTGGCTGCGGAGAAAGTTTCACAATTTCGGGGTCAGAGTAAAAACTGCCTCAACAATTGCAAGACCCCTATGCACGCCTTAATAAATAAACTGATGTTTATATCTTTAATTGGCGCAGTGTTATTTATGTCAATGGCACATGCAGATAACAGCGAAGTCTATCGGCTGGCAGGTGGTGTTGAGCCGACGTTTCAACAGATTACACTGAGTGTGGACCCGGATCAGGCTGATTACACCGGCACCACCTCAATCACGCTTAGCGTAAAGGACGGAGTCGACCGAATTGAGTTTTACCAGTCAAACCTTGAGCTAAAATCGGTACGTCTCAAGTCCGGTAACGGAATACGTATTCTGACAGCAGAATCAGGAGCCTATGAGATCAACCGGGCCACAGATGGCCAGCCGATCAATGCCGGTGAGTATGTACTGGAAATCGATTTTGCAGGTAAGTTGGCGACCAACGCTCTGGGTATGTATCAGACCCGCTACGAGGACAATAACTATATTTATACCCAATTTGAGGTGTTGCACGCCCGCCAGGCCTTCCCTTCGTTTGATGAACCGTCCTACAAAATTCCTTACCAGTTGACCATCAGCGCGCCGGCTCAACACACCGTAGTGTCCAACACACCAGTGGAGGACACACAGCTGTCAGGCGATCACAAGACCGTTCGTTTTGCGCGTACCAAACCAATGCCCAGCTACCTGATTGCCTATGCCATTGGTCCGATGGATGCCACACCCATCAAGGGTCTTTCGATACCGGGGACCGTTTACTCACCAAAAGGGCAGGGTGGTAAAACCGGTTTTGCGATTCGGCATATACCACCGGTGCTCAAGGTACTTGAAGATTACTTTGACCAACCGTACCCCTACAAAAAACTGGATTTTGTGGCGGTGCCCGATTATGCATTTGGTGCGATGGAAAATGTCGGCCTGGTGACCTTCCGGGCAGAGATGTTGTTACGGGGGGATGAATCCCGCGGCAATGAAGCAGCCGAAACCAT
>CBDTVF010000405.1:0-3152 GCA_965363775.1 uncultured Gammaproteobacteria bacterium | reverse complement strand
GCCGTCGATCCGAGCCGCCTCCACCAGCGAGCTTGGCAATGATTTAAAGAATTGGACGAAAAGGAAGATTGAGAAGGCATTGGCAATAAATGGAATGATCTGAACATGATAACTATTGAGCCACCCCTCGGCAAAACCCTGCGCGCCAAACGTGGGCAGTTTATTCACCAGCAGTAGCAGCGGAACCGCAATCGTCTCGAACGGTACGATAAATGTAGCAATGATCATCGAGAGTACGATCTCTTTACCTTTCCAGCGCGGGATTGCAATTGCGAAACCTGCCATAGAGTTCACAATAAGCCCGAGGAATACGGTTATCGAGGTAACCAGGATCGAATTTAAGATGAATTTGCCCACTGGTGCCCGTTCGAATGCCTCGGTATAATTGTTGAGAGAGATGTCACCGACGGGCAGGAAAGCGCGAAAAGACGCCGAATCTCGCAGAAGCTGCATATCCGGTTTAAGCGAGGAGACAAACATAAATACGATTGGGAAAAGGAAAAATAGGGCCAGCAGGCTCATCAATAGGTAGCGGGTAAAGACAATTAGTTTGTATCCGCGGCCTTTTATGTTTTTTGCGGTCGTTACAGTCATTAGCTTCGCTCCCGGGTCACGTAGCGCTGGATCAGCGCCATGACCAACACCATGATGAAGAAGATGACAGAGATTGCTGAACCACCAGCGATATTTTGTTTTTCGTAGCCTCTTTGGAAAGCCTGGAAGATAACTGAAGTCGTTGAGTCCAGAGGACCTCCCCGTGTCATCACATTGATTTGGGTGAACAGTCCAAAAGCCTGGATGGTAATTATTACCAATACAAATACCGCTGTGTTGCGAAGACCGGGCCAGGTGACGTATCTAAATTGGTTCCATGCACCTGCACCTTCCACCGCGGCGGCTTCGTATAACACGCCGGGAATGGTCTGCAAACCGGCCAGCCAGATCACCATGTGAAATCCAACCCCCTGCCAGATTGACATCGCAATGATCGCGAGCATAGCGGTTGATGGATTTCCAATCCAATCAATGGGTTGGAAATTGCCAAATGTGATGAAGCCGAGGATGCTATTGAGAAGACCATTTTGTCCATCGTAAATGAACCGCCAGAGGATTGAGACAACCACCATCGAGACAACAACCGGCATAAAGTAGATCGTGCGGAAGATGTTGACCCCGGCCGTTCGCTGGTTCACGATCACGGCTAAAAGCAAAGCTAAACCACCCTGGATCGGTACAACAATAATAGCAAACATGAATGTGTTGATGAGTGATTTCATGAATATGGCATCGCCAGCCAGCAGAACAAATTGGGAATCACCTCTAACCCAGGATTTCCATTCTTGAAGACCGTCGAGCTCAGGGAAATCTGGATTGTTGCGAGTGAATACCCGCACACGTGGAAAGGTAAGGTTACCTTCATCGTCGAGCACTGGTTTACCAGTAACCTCGTCAACGATGGGATCAATGGTCAGGGTACGCAACTTGAGCAACCTGGAGAAGTTGCGGGCACCGACATACTCCGTTGGATTGGGTGAGATAAGCCGTTGATTGGTGAAGGCAAAGACGAAGGCCATAATAAATGGAATGATCATGAATATGATCAAAAGGATGAGTGCTGGGCTAGCCATCAGCCAACCAGCCGCTACCTCCCACCGCCGCGCACTGCTCCTGCTCTCTGGTCGGTTTTTTTTCTGACTTGGAGGAGCTTCAACCTGGGTGGTGGTGGTCATTGTTCATACCTCCTGGTGTTTAATGGAAAAGGCTGTAGGCGGTGCTATTTCACACCGCCCACAGTCTCGGAGGGGTGCGGCAAGAATTTCCGCACGTGTAAATCAACTATTCGCCGAAGCCGTAACCATCGTTGTCTTCAATGTCGGCATCGATCTCGTCAACAGCGGAATCAAGTGCGTTGATGACATCAGCGCCATTGGCGATATCTGCCAGTGCCTTTTCGAAGGTGAGAGCGGCTGACAGGTAGGCAGGCGTTGGCGGGCGGATCAGAGCTTGAACATTGCTGAGTTCAAAGAACACTTCCAGCGGACCGCCCGGAGCGTAGTTCTCCGTTAGAGCTGCTGCGCTCAACGTGGATGGAACCAGACCAATCACATCAGAGAAGGCTGCCAGGTACTTGTCCTGGATGGCAAACTCGATATAGGCATTAGCCCCTTCCTGGTGCTCGCTGGATTCCGAGACGCCAAACTGCCAAGAACCGGCACCAATGGTCGGACCATTGCCAAAGTCAGGCGCTGGCAGGTAGATCATATCATCACCAAAGGCTTCCAGAGCGGGGGGTGCCGCCCAGTTGCCGTTCCACTGCAGGGCATATTTGCCGTCGATGAAACCGGTATCGCGGTCGGCGCTATCCTGGGATGTGCCAGGCACCAGGTCTCGCTCGAACAGGCTTTGCCACCACTCTCCGAATTCAATCGCTTCAGGACCGTTGAGAACACCCTCGGCGGTCAGATAATTCGAGCGATCGATGATGTCGCCACCAAAGCTTTGCAGGAAGGGTGAGAATGCGTAGGGATACCATTCACCCGTCCATGCCATGCCGAGGTCGAGCGCGTATTCGTAGTCACCAGTTGCTTGAAGCGTCTCGAGAGCGGCATCGAACTCTTCCAACGTCCAGGGTTCATCAAGCGTGGGCACGCGGATGCCGTTATCTTCGAGCACCGAGCGGCGGGCGAACATGGCTTTGGCTGCGTCCCACAAGCCGACCGAGTAGACCTCTCCGTCCCATTCTCCAACAGCACCGGGCAGGAAGCCGTCAAGCGCACCGGGGGATAGATCGAGGGGTGCAAGATAGCCAGACCAGGCCCAGTTAGGCATAACCGGACCGTCCATGTCTATGATGTCTGGGAGGTCACCAGCCAGAGCGGCTGCAACAATTGACTCGTTGTAGCTTTCCTGCGGGAAGTCCTCCATCTCAACAACATACTCATCCTGGGATG
This sequence comes from uncultured Gammaproteobacteria bacterium, assembly GCA_965363775.1. Taxonomy (GTDB): domain Bacteria; phylum Pseudomonadota; class Gammaproteobacteria; order Xanthomonadales; family SZUA-36; genus SZUA-36. Next base: position 201 of record CBDTVF010000405.1, on the reverse strand, counting down.
CATTGAAGTCATCGATGGTCTGCATCACTAAGGCACGCTCTGTGTCGTTGCCTGCTCCGTGATACCACAGGCTCAGTACTGTAGCCTCAGGTGCTGCTGCCACAGGAACTTCGCCGGTAAAGCCATATCCATCGTTGTCTTTGATATCGGCATCGATCTCGTCAACAGCGGAATCAAGTGCGTTGATGACATCAGCGCCAT
>CBDTVF010000404.1:0-3162 GCA_965363775.1 uncultured Gammaproteobacteria bacterium | reverse complement strand
GAGAGTATTTCCCACTTTATTTTTCTGACTTTGGGTTTTCACACAGCCTCGGCCGAAAGCACTAAGTCGCACTGCCAAAAATCACACCCGGTGAATAACCGCTTACTGAGCAGCACCGCCCCTTCGGTTCTGGTTGTGGCGTATAGCAGGTGTCGGCCAGTAACGACCATTTGACCTATACTTAGTCAATATTCAAATAACCTGAGGAGAAAGAAAATGGGCCAATGTTACAACTCGACTGTCGTAGATTCTGCAATTGAGGAAACTTGGGCAGTCATTCGCAATTTTTATGAGTTGGGCTGGGCCACGGGGGTTGTCACCAAAATGGAAAAGGTTGGCGATGTGGATGGAGATACGCCGGGTGCCCGACGAATCCTCAATGACGCCTTCCACGAAACCCTGAGAAGCATCGATGATGAAACCTATGCGTTTTCTTACAGTATCGATAATGGCCCGGGGCCGGTAGCGACAGATGTCGTTTCCAATTACCTGGGAACAGTCAGTTTGCACGCTGTGACTGATTCTGGTCAGACATTCGTGGTTTGGACTTCAAGCTACGAATCGGATCAAAACGACGCAGTAGCTGAACTCTGCAACCCGATTTACCAGGCCTTATTGTCAGCGCTTAAGTCAAGCGTGGCCGCCTGATCTACCAGGTGCCGGTATTCACCGGCACTTTACCTCGAACGCAGCCTATTTTAGCTCTGCCAGCGAGGCTTTGCGGACCGCCTCGAATTCATCACCCTGGTACCAGGTTGGTGTGATGTCTGCTTGCGCCACAGCTGCGGCAAGGCGAAATGCGAGTTGTGCGTCTTCGGTCAGACCATCCAGGTTCCAACTATCCTCCACCTCGTCACCGGGTTGGTGATACTTGTGCTGAATCCAGTCTGCGTATTGTTTGTCACCCCAGCCGGGTTCCTGGCCGATGAAATCAACCCCCGATTTGAACCAGATGGCAGGTACGCCAGCGCGGGCGAAGCTGATCTGATCCGAACGATAGAACCAGCCGGCTTTGACATCCTTCTCACCTCGTATCGTACGGTTTTGTACTTTTGCCGCCTTGGTCAGCCAGTCGTCGAGTTCGGATTTTCCCTTGCCGTAAATAATAATGTCACGGGTCCGTCCCCAGATATTGCCAAGTTCGATGTTGATGTTGGCGACGATCAGGCCCGGGTGGATAGCGTTGCTGTTGGCAAAGTACCTGGAGCCGAGACTGCCCTGTTCTTCGACGGCAGGGAAAAGAATCAGGATGCTGCGTCTCGGGTGTTCCGGCAATGTGCTGAAGGCACCTGCCATGGCCAGTGTCTGGGCTATTGCCACGCCGTTGTCGAGGGCGCCGTTATAGATGACATCACCTGTTTTATCCGGTTCGCCGATACCAAAGTGGTCGTGATGTGCAGAGATGACCAGCACCTCTTTGGCGAGTTCGGGGTCACTACCGCGCAATATGCCGGCAACATTTGCCGTGGACTTTGAAGTAACTTCCACTGTGAGATCAATTGAGGTACTCACACCCAGTGGTACCGGCGTGAAGTCCCTGGAGCGCGCTGACTCGATCAGGGTCTCAAGCTCAAAGCCACCGAGCTTTGCCAGGGCTTGCGAGCTTTCCCAGGTGAGCCAGGCATTGAATTGTGTGCGCGGTTCATCACCGGCTTTGAGTTCAAACTGTTCACCGATGTTGGAAGCACGAACCACCTGCCATGGGTAGCCGGCAGATGGCGTGGTGTGGATGATGATGGCTCCAACGGCGCCCTGGCGTGCTGCGCTTTCATATTTGTAGGTCCAACGTCCATAGGAAAGCTTGCGATCACCGCCAAACAGTTCGTCGTCCCAGTCAGGGTCATCATTGAGCATCAACAGGATCTTGCCATTGAGGTCGACACCCTTGAAATCATCCCAGTTTTCCTCGGGCGCCTGGATGCCATAACCGACAAAGACTATTTCAGCATCCTGAACTGAGACTGCGGGCTTCTGGACACCGGCCATGATCATGTACTCGTTGCCAAAGTGGTAGTTGACCGTTGAGCCATCTGCGGAGGCAAGTTGTAGATCTGTCGGGTCTTGTACTGTCAGCCCTACAATGTCCACCACCTGCTCGTAAGACCCGCCATCAAAGAAGGGTTCAAAATCCATCTCATTCAGGCGACCGGCAAGGTATGCACGTGCATTCCGGTCACCCTCGCTACCGGCACCGCGGCCCTCGAATTCGTCACCGGCGATTTTGCTTACATCTTTCAGCAAATTGGCTGCCTGGATAGTTTGTTCGGCCACATCGAAGCCTGCCGGCAGGCCAAGTCCATCGGGGCTTGCCTCTTTTGTGGCTGGTGTTGATTCTGGAGTATCTGCAACGGAAACCGGAGTTGGTTGGTCGCAGCCGATGAGGAATGTAACGAGCAAAGCAGTGAAAAGAATGCGCATTGGAATCTCCCTTTGTTACTGGCGCTATAGTGCCAGAATATCAATGCAGCATGGAGGTTCGTTCCAATACATGTCCGATATAGTTGATTGAGGTCAATTTGTCGGTGGTCTTATAACATTAGTCTCTAAAAGACTCATGAAAACACAAACTTCAAATGCCATCGTTGCTGATGAAAAAATGATAAGGGTAGGTTGCCCTTCACACAATTGCGGTGGTAGATGTTTGCTAAGGGTTCATCTGAAAGATGGTGTGATCACCCGCATCGAAACAGATGACCGCACGAATGACACGGTTGCAGACCCACAGTTAAGAGCCTGCATTCGAGGTCGTTCCTATCGACATCGTCAGTATCATAAAGACCGCTTGAAATATCCCATGAAAAGGGTAGGGGAGCGAGGTTCCGGTGAGTTCGAACGTATCAGTTGGGATGAAGCTACCGATCTGATGGCCGCCAATATCAACCGGATAAAAGCACAATACGGCAATACTTCTATCTATATTCCCTACGGTACCGGTAGTTACAACCAGACCGGCGGCAAATGGTCTGCCGACAGGCTCATGCATATGTATGGTGGAGCCCTGGGTTTTTACAACTCTTATTCCTGGGCCTGTATTACAAGGGCAACCAAGACTGTTTTCGGTACGGATGTTACCGGCAATCAGCGTCAGGACTGGCTGAACAGCAAGTACATCATCATGTGGGGGTGGAACCCATCCGAGATGAGGGATGGAACCAACAGTGA
>CBDTVF010000403.1:0-3170 GCA_965363775.1 uncultured Gammaproteobacteria bacterium | reverse complement strand
TCAATTTCGTGCTCATTCCAGGAAGTGGGCGTGCAGACCAGGCGTTGTCGCAAGCCAAGTTCCTTCATCCCTTTAATATTCGCTATCAACTGCTTGAAACTTCCAGGAACCCGGGTCTGACGATCATGCGTTTGCGCAGTGGCTCCATGCAAGCTCATTTCCACAACATGAGGGTCCACCTCATCGTGCAAGCGACGTGCAAGTTTTGGGGTCAGGGTGTGGCCGTTGGTGCGCACACGAACCAGGAAGCCCATCTCACGTGCCAATACCCCCAGATCGAAAAACCGTGGGTGAACCATGGGTTCGCCGCCGGTAAACATCAATGACAGAGTTTGCATGCTGGCCAGGTCTTCAAACAGTGTTTGATACTGATCAAAGGAGAGTGGCTCACCCTGAAAGTTGCGATCGTTGTAGCAAAAAAAACAGTCGAGATTACAACGATAGGTTAGCTCCAGCGTAACTGCATGAAGCACGCGTTCACGAATGATCGTTTTCCGGATTTTGTCGCGATACATAGAGATTAACTTTTCAACACGATGCCGTGCTGTTCAAGGCCTTCCAGATAAACTCTGATATCTTTGGCGGCCTTGATTGCATCAACATCAAAACGCTTTGCCAGGCCTGTGGTGAGATCCGACATGTCCTGTGCACCGTTTTTAATCAATTCCAGAATCAGAAGCCCGGTGCCGTTGAGCACCAGCACTTCATCGGTCTGGATATTGACCGCCACGCCATCAGGGCCCACGCCACGAAATCGCACACGCGGATTGATTGAAAGCTGCAAAGTCTAAGACCCAGCCTTTTGCGGGCTGCAATCTTGGTTGCCCGATTTACCGAAACCGCTGGTTCCGTCACACGAGCCCGCGGCCGTTTCCAGCAATTCCACGGAGATAATTTGAGGTGGAGTATAGGGAAGCCGTTCTCCCTTACCTGTCTCCGGGCCCGACACCTTGGATGGCCGGTTTTGTTCTGTCTCTTTGTTCAAAATGATTTCCTTCTATCCACTGAATCTGTCAGGGCGAACCCACAACAACCGGGTCACCGATTACATTATAAATGTGTCTCATGAAAACTCTAACACTTCCCGCGTTTTGTGCCTTTGAAACATTGAGTGCTTCGCCACTGGCATTCGAATCAACATAATACGCATCCAGGAAAGACATTCCGAGTTTCTGGGCGTCATCGTCAAACGAAAGCCCTGATGCCACGATCGAGGCAATGGCTCCCCCTACCGGATTGATGGTCAGTACGCTTGCCAAAGAACGTTTGCCGGGAAAAGTGAAGTTACCTGCAGCACAGGTAAACGCGGTAAACAGGGGGAAGATCTCATTCGTCAGTGCCGCGGCATCCGCGAGGCTCAGGAAAGATTCTTTACTAGTCCCAAGAAGCTGGGTGCTACCGTGACCCTGAAAACTCACCAGGTCAACTTCCCACGAATCACTATTAGTCAGTACGGCCTGCACATCGTCCGCCGGGTAGTTGTATTGCGTCACGGAATCGAAATCGGCGTCATTCATCAAAAGTTCGGCCATTTCACTCGCATTGACTGCAAAATCCCCTGCGTTAGGGTCAAAATTGTCAGCAGTTAACACTGCGACGCTGGAGCCACTGGGTTCAAATTCATGCTGGATCAACTTGTCTACATAGCCCATACCTTCCGGGTTACTAATAATGGGAAGCCTTCCCAGGGCGAACGGCACAGAGTTCCCGCCAAAGAGAGCGGTATCTGAAGTGGCAAGCCCCCAGGGAGATGGTGTAAAACTGATGGGAATGTAGCTGTCTCCGGACTTGCGCCGGTCTTTCTGATCGAACGTTCCTTTACCCCAAAGCATGACTGCCACTGGCGCCCGCTTCCAGCGAGATGTCGCATAATCCATCATGGAATTAATGGCAGCCGGATCGGCATGGCCGTAATTGAATTCGTCGTAAATATCATCCAGCACGACAACCTTCGCGGTGCCAAAACTTGTGTGTCTGTAATTTGCCAGGTATTGGGCTGAATCAAGAAGCTCCCTGGGCGTAATAACCAGGTAATCCACCTTGTTGCCTTTTCCTATCAATTTGGAAGGCTGATCAATTTCTATTCCAGGCTGTTTCACACGATCGGCTGTCAGCACCAGGTAGTCCCTTCCACGCCGGGTCTTGAAATCAACTGAGAAGCCACCCGCACCATCGGAAAACACCTTGATGTCCTGCCGAATAACGGCTTTTGACAAGGGTGATTCGATCACCAGGACATCGGGGCTGCTTAATCCCCGGACACGCTGGGTGCCGGCTTTCACCTTGTGCAGCCACAATTGGCCATCTTCCACTACGGGTTCACGCAGATACGACAACTCGAATGCATCAAGCCACTGGAAAGGCGACTCACCCACGTCGTAATGAGTGAAAAGCTCCAGTGTGTTTTGCCCGTCGGCATTCAGGAAATCCTGCGAAAATTCAGCTTCCAGAGCCTTCGTTTCAAACCCGTCCCAGGAAATACTGTCACCAATATCGGTGCCGTTCACGGCAGCAGAAACTTCGTGGTCATTCCCTGCAACTACGTCAGATCCGCCACGGAAATGTACCTTGATGGCTGCATCAGAGCCAGTCACCCGCCCGGGGGCTTTCATGTCAACGCTGATGGAATCAACTGAACCACCAAACAGGTATTGCCAGTACCAGTAGTCTGCTGTGATGTCTTCAGGGACAGCCCACATCGCCGCACCTGCATTCGGCTCTTGTTCGAACGTCAGTGCCTCGGGAAAAGGCATTTCTGAGCCCTGTTTGGCTGGTCCTTTTCCTGATTTCACTTTCATGCGACTGGAAAGGTTCCGGGTACCGTATTTCACCTGGTAGGTGTTACCGGAAGCGTAAAAAGACTCCCGGGCAGTGCCCACGAATAGTAACCTGTCTCCTGACTTATCGTAGTACCAGGGAACGGCTTTGCCGTCGTTAGCCAATTGCAACTTGCCCTTTTTCAGTGTCTTTTTAATAGCAGACTTGGATTTACCGAACCAACTACTCAAATCAGCCATGCTGATCTCGAACAATCCATCTTCGTAGGTGCGGAATCGCAGGGTCTTGGAAGTTTCACCGCTTGAGTTCTCTGCCTGTATGGAGTTGCCAGCGGTTTCCGCTTCAATCTTATTCGAGGCCGTATTGTTTACCTGTTGTCGCTGTGAACTGAC
>CBDTVF010000402.1:0-3174 GCA_965363775.1 uncultured Gammaproteobacteria bacterium | reverse complement strand
CAATCGCTTTACTGTTTCGTGGTTGGTAGGGTGCGTAACTCGTTACGCACGATTGTATCCCACCCAGAAAACGTGGGTAACGAGTTACCCACCCTACGGTTTGGTGAGACCTTGGCCATTGACGCATGTTTGATAGGAAGTATGGAATCTCAGAATAGTTTGAAAGTAATGGTATACTGGCTTCAGCTGAGTGTTATGTGCTGGCTGACGTAGACGCGGTGAAAAAATGATTAATTTACGTGCGTTCAACTACAAGAATGTAGTCAAAGTATGTGTTTTTTTATTCAATTCAAAACCGATACAACCGGCGATGGTAAAAAGCAAGCAGGGAATTTTGCTGCTTTTGATGACTGTCTGTATGCTATTCGCATTGCCAGCGACTGCTGCTAAAGATGATAGAAGCTCACCTATACAATCGGATTTTTCATCTCCAAATGCTAACAATGAGTTATTGTTTTCAGACAGTATCGACTTTGCAGAAAGTAACATCCGGGTAATTTCAAACAAAGTAAAACGCTCCCGTAAAGTCAATCTGAAACCGAATCGACTCCGCCGCCCATCGGGTACCGGACTCAACAACAGGCTGGTTCTCAATCTATTTGACGATACTGTGGTGGTTGCCACAAAGGATCGTGAAAAACGCAATGCTTCCGGCAGCATGACCTGGATAGGCCATATCGAAGGGGTCAAGCGCAGTTCTGTCATTCTGGTTGTCCGGGACAATATGGTGACTGCCAAAGTTGCATCCCCGGGTGGTATATACGAGGTTGCCATAGAAAACAACGACATCTATGCGATCACACAGCTTGAGCAGTCAAGATTCATCGACCATGGAAGCGAAGTACCTGAGATAGTTGCTGATCCCAGTAAAAGCCGGGATTTTGAACCGCTGTCCGATGTCGCGGCTGATGATGGCTCCGTTCTCGATGTGCTGGTGGTCTATACGCCGCAGGCCCGGATTGCCGCTGGTGGCGTAGCAGCTATCGAATCCGGTATCGAACTGGCAGTCGCTGAGACAAATCTCGCATATGAATTCAGTCATGTGGGGCAGCGCCTGGATCTTGTGCATATGTATGAATCACCAGATGCGCAACTGCCTGGTGCTGGTCAAATCTCCGCGTTTGAAACAAACCTGCTTGGTGTAAGGCTTACAGCAGATGGCTATATAGATGGCGTACACGCATTACGTGATGAGTATCATGCTGATTTCGTACAGTTGATCATCACAGACCCCAATTACTGTGGCCTGGCATATTTACAGGCAACACCTGCTGATAGTGGATTTGAAAACTGGGCTTTCGGAGTTACTGACCAATCCTGTATGACAGGTTACTTCTCTTTTGGTCACGAACTTGGTCACAATATGGGTTTGGGTCACGACTGGTATGTGAACACTAGCGTGACACCCTATACATGGGCACATGGATTTACCAATCCAACCGATGAGTGGCGTACCGTTATGGCCTACAACAGCCACTGTACTGCTCTCAGTAAAGACTGTGAAAGGCTGGCTTATTTTTCGAATCCGGGAAACAATATCAGCGGAGACCCGATGGGGGTGAGTGGTGGCACCGCCAGCAACTGTGTTGGAGGCACACTCAGCCCTGATCCCAATAGCTGCGATGCGGCCAACCACTCGGTGCTAAACAGCAATGCGCTGACAAATTCCCGATTTCGGGCCAGCAAAACCACCTGGTTGGGGGACAGCACCGACTGGAACGATCAGGCTAATTGGACAGTGGATGAAGGAGCATCTGGTTCAACCACACAGGTTTCCCGCGTTCCCCGCTCGATCGACGATGTTCGAATTCCGGCAACACCGACAGGTGGTAATTTCCCTGTTATCAGTGCCGGCACCCACAGTGCGCGCAATGTTGTTGTTGAGACTGGTGCCACCCTGAAAATGACCGGCGGAGCCCTGAATGTGCGTGGTAATTGGGAAGAACAGGGAAGCGGGAGCTTTAGTGGCAGTGCTGGATCCGTGGTATTTATGGGCGGTTTTGACCAATCCATTAAAGTCAATAATGTCTCGGCCTTTAGCAACCTGACCTTTGGTGATGGTTTGTCAACCCAGGCGATCAGCTTACTCAGCGATCTGGATGTGAATGGCAGTTTTACCCTTCTCAACGGTGCCACTTTCTCTGCGGGTTCGCATACTATTGAGGTAGCAGGAAACTGGGACGACCAGGCCGGTGGCTTTTGGCCCGAGACCAGCACGGTGATTCTCAACGGTACAAATCAATCGGTTAACAAACTGACAGCGCAAACACTCTTGGATGAGCCTTTTGATGAAGCCGATGGCGTAATCAATTTCTGGAACGGCGGGTACTTTCCAGGCGGCTGGGCCAGAGAACCTGGCGCGGGGTCTGGGTTCTTGGTAGGCGATATATCGGCTTGGGGAGGCAACGGCGGCGCGGTGGTACGCTGGGATAATTCCGCCGATGCCTGGCTGCATAGCAGCGGCATCAGCATGCGGGCGGATGCAAGTTATGAAATAGAGTACAAGTACCGCTCGATATTCAGTGATACAACCCATGATTTCAGTGTATCAGTAGGGACAGCACAATCTTCCGGGAGCATGGGAACTGCCTTGAGCACGGTAACCAATGCAGGCAATACCAGCTATCTCACCCACTCCGACAATTTCACCGTCGCAAGTGACGGTACTTATTACCTGGGATTTCGTTCGCAGCAAAACAGCGGAGCGGGTTACGCTGTGATTGACGAAGTTGTGCTGACTGAAGTATTTCCGATGTCATTCTACAATCTTCAGATCGCTAGTACCCCCGGCACTATCATCAGCCAGGACCTTGTAGTGAATAACAATTTGACCATTAATAGTAGTGGTACCCTGGACCTGAACAACAAGGGCCTGACGGTTGAGGGAATACTCAACAACAATGGCACACTGAAACAGACCCAAACAGCTCCATCTGGTGTAGCCACGGAATTTTTGCGGATAAAAAACGCTGCAGGCAGCACTGATAAGTATTTTGGCACGGTAATCAATCCCAGCTCAGGTTCTATGGGTTCAACCACCGTGGCCATCCGGGGAACGGGCGGTATTGACTGGGTGCAGCGTAGCTATGAAATCTCACCCACTACGAACCAGACTGCACTTACCCGCTTCTACTATCGTCTATTGGATCAAAACAGCCAGATTAATCCCAAAGT
>CBDTVF010000401.1:0-3177 GCA_965363775.1 uncultured Gammaproteobacteria bacterium | reverse complement strand
ACCAAAACCAAGCTCACGCACTGTGCCGGTATAAACTTCACCTGGCAGAACATCGAAAACAATTTTTACCCTGTTGCCGGGAGTGATATTGCCCAGGTTGTTTTCAGTGAAGTCAGCCTGTATCCAGATGTTATCCACGGCGATAAAGGTCATCTGGGGTGCACTGGCATTGGCGTAATTGCCGTTATTGAGCCGAACATCGGTCACCAGGCCATTTTCCGGGGCTTTTACGATCGTTCTTTCAAGATTCAGCTCGGCCTGGGCAAGTGCAGACTGAGCCTGCAAAATACGTGAATTACGTTCACCTGTCTGACCCAGGTCCTGTTTGGCTTTCTCGACATTGGCCTTGGCCGCGTCAACCTGGCCACGCGCGGCCAAAAGCGAGGCCTCGGCAGATTCTATGCGTCGTTGAGAAATTGCACCGGGGTCCTCATCCTTGATACGTTGTAAACGAACTGCGTCTTTTTCGGATCGGATCCGGTTGGCGTCAGCGGAAACAAGTGCCGCCTCCGCAGCACTGACGTTGGCAGTGGAGGCCCCCATGGATTGGCGTGCAGTTTGCAGGTCAGCCTCAGCCGTTTGAACAGCCAGTTGGTAACGTTCAGGATCAATTTGAAACAACGCCTGACCGGCTTTGACCTGCTGGTTATTCTTTACATCTACGGAGACAATCGTGCCGGAGACTTCCGGGGCAATCGGAACCACCAGGGCATGCACGCGTGCCTGCGAGGTAAAAGGCGTATGACGATCTGAGACCAGGTACCAGGTCAGCAGCAATAGCGCGACCGCGAGCAGGATGAAAGTCCATTTCCTCACCGGGTCCATTTTTGCCTTGACGGGTTTCTTTTCTTTTGGGTTTTTCTCTGACATTGGTTCTTCCATTAGGCTAGTTTTCCGGGCTATCGTCACTGGCAGGAATTCCATCTTCCAGCAGATCCCCCCAGTTTGTGCGTTGTTGCATTTCATCCCGGCTCTGATCGCTGATGAGTGGCTGACCGGTCTGGTTCTCCCAGCCTCCGCCAAGTGATTTGTACAAACTCACAAGGCTCTGTACCGAACTTCCGCGCTGAATCACCAGGCGTTGTTGGGCCTGGAATAAAGCTTGCTGGGAATCGAGCACACGCTGATAGTCCGAGAAGCCCTCCTTGTAACGCAGGACGGAAAGCTCGTTGGAGCGTATGGCTGATTCTACTGTTTTTCCAAGAATGTCTGCTTGCGCCTGCGAGCCATTCAAGGCGGTCATGGCGTCTTCTGCTTCCCGGGCCGACTGTATGACGGTTTCCCGGTAGTTGACCAGTGCCTGTTGCAAGCGGGCATCCTGGACACGTACATTATTGCGGATGCGACCATAGTTCAAAAATGGCCAGACAAACGATGGGCCAATTGAAAACGTCAGTGCATCGGCGCTGAAAAGGTCGCCAAAATCGGTACCGCCGGGACCACCTGCGACCAGACCGAGACTGCCGGTAAGACTGAAACTCGGGTATAGATCAGCTTCAGCCATACCAACAAGTGCATTCTGAGCCAGCGCATTAAGCTCCGCCTGGCGTACATCCGGACGACGCCTGAGAAGATCGGCGGGGATTCCGACTTCGATTGCTTCCGGCAGTTCCGGAATACTCTGATCACCCAGCAGCAACTCGTTGATGTGTCCGGGTGGCTTGCCAAGTAAAGTGCTGAGTGCATTTTGGGCTTGTATGAGCGCGGTTTCAAAACCGGGGATAGTGGCCTGCGTGCTTAACAGCAAGGTATGCGCCTGCTGCATATCCAATTCTGAATCTGCACCATTGCGATACAAAACACTGGCAATATCGTAACTGCGCTGCTGAATATCGACATTGTCATGTGCGATGCGTAGTTGTTCCTCATTGATACGTATGGTGGTATAGGTATTCACAACCTGGGCCGTGAGTATGATCAGTGCCTGGTCCCTGGCGGCAACAGAGGCCATGTAAGCGGCATCGGCCGATTCGATACCGCGTCTGAACCGCCCCCAGAAATCAATCTCCCACGAGGCACTCGCACCTATGCCGTGTTGCCAGAAATTTGAGCCACCGACATTATTGGCAGCTGAGGTATAGGTCGAACCGCCGGCAGCCAATTGTGATTGCGGGTACTGCTTGCCCTGGGCGATACCCAGTTGGGCACGGGCCTCGAGGACACGTAAGCCTGCAATTTCAAGGCTATTATTCTGTTGCCAGGCAGTTTCAACCAGATTATCGAGAACCGGGTCGTCGAATACACGCCACCATTGCGGTTGTTTGACAGGAGAGGCTTCCAGCCCGTTTTCAGCCGCTGCAGACCACTCTGCCGGTAACTCCACTTCAGGTTTGACGAATTCCGGACCCACAGGTGCACAGGCGACCAGCAACACCAGGCAGCTTGTGCTCAAGGTGTGTTTGAGTCGGTGGATTCCGAGGGAACCCGGTTTGTTCCTAATCACCTGATGGTTTTCCTGACCAGTCATGACGTGAAAAGAGGTTTGTCATCACCGCAATGATGGTGCCCGAGGACAGGCCAAACATCAGAACTCCGTTAGTCGCCTCAAGTGCTCCCAGTAAGCGCCATTCTTCACTCATGACGATATCCCCATAACCCAGGGAAGCAAAGTTGACCGTCGAGTGATAAAAGGCAGTGACAAAGTCATTGAATTCACCCAGGTACACAAAAAGGCCAGCCCAAATCGCAATCTGGACCAGGTGCCCGATGAACAGTATTAATAAAACGATACTGATGATATACAAATCAAAGCTGAAGCCTTGCAGTGCCTGATCTTTGGCACTCAGCATCCTTATCAGGTATCGGAGTAATTGCACCACTGCAACAACCTGGATACCCATACTGATAACGACGGTCACGCAACCAATTATTAGTGAAACCAGCATAAAGACCCCCTCCCCCCGAACTAATCAGTCGTAGCTTCTTCGTCAGGTGAGTTTCCCTTTTGAATCCAGACCCGGAACAAGCTGTAGCCCAGTGCCAGAATGACAGCACCGATAAACAGGCCTACGATGCCGGATGTGATCATACCGCCGATAGCACCGAGTAGTATCACCAGCATCGGCACATCAACACCACGGCCCAGTAACAATGGTTTCAATATCATGTCACTGAAACTGACCAGCAGCGTATCGGTTTCCGGGAACAGATCAGACTGCTGCTGGCTCGGCTTGCCGT
>CBDTVF010000400.1:0-3185 GCA_965363775.1 uncultured Gammaproteobacteria bacterium | reverse complement strand
TGTTGAGATAAAAGAGATTACTGAAAAAAACGAGTAAAAATATTTCCTTATTCAAACAGGGCCATCACCGGCACAAAAGGCTGACCACCTGCCGGTAGAACTGACTCTTTTGGATGCAGTGGGGGCGAAGACCTGTTAGCAACAAGTCTTCCCAGCCCGGAACTTTCGCGAACAGTCTTCGCCCCCACGCCTTTCCTGCTACACCATCGCCCTTTCCACCCTGTGTACCCACATTCGTTAAGCCTCTGCTAAGATGCAGTCTGCCTATTCATTGCAGTGAAGATAAAAATGTATTTTAAGCCTCTGTTGATACCGCTTCTGGCGCAGGTTGCCCTGACTTTTATAGTCATGATCATCATGTACCGTAAACGTGTGACCGAAATGACAACAAAAAGAATTCACCCGCAACGAACCAAAACCCGTTCCAAATCTCTTGGGGTGTTAACAGACTCAGAAACCGCAGCAAATAACTACGCTAACCTGTTCGAATCCCCGGTGCTGTTTTACACAGCGATCCTGCTTACATTGATACTGATGGTACAGGACAGCATCCTGGTCATACTTGCATGGACCTATGTCGGTTCCCGGGTTATACACAGCTTTATCCATATCACTTACAACAGGGTCATGCATCGCTTCATGGTTTTTCTGTTTAGCAGCTTTGTCCTGTTCGCCATTTGGGTGAGATTGGGCTGGATTATTTTTCAGTCCTGAGTGCCAGAGAATAAAAATGGACAAACAAGTGAATGGTGGTTGTCTTTGCGGCGCGGTCAAATGGTGTGCGCACTGCCATTGCCCGTTGAAATAACTACTTTTCCATAAAAAGCCCGTTCAACCGGGTACCGACCAATCGATCGGTGTGCTCTGGTGCTGCTGCAAATACTCGTTGACGCTTGAGAAATGACGGCAACCCAGAAACCCCCTGTGTGCTGAAAGTGGTGACGGATGAGGCGCCTTTAATACCAGGTGTTTTCTGCGGTCAATGACCGCCCCTTTTTTCATCGCGTAGCTGCCCCACAGCATAAACACCAACCCCTCTCTTTCGTCGTTGAGCAGTTGCACGATGGCATCCGTGAAGGTCTCCCAACCCTTGCCCTGATGTGAACCGGCTTGCCCCCGTTCAACTGTCAAAACGGCATTGAGTAACAACACACCCTGCTCTGCCCAGGACTGTAAATATCCATGATGAGGAGCTGCGACACCCAGGTCTGCTTCAATTTCACGATAGATGTTGGCCAGTGATGGTGGAATCTTCACCCCGGGTAAAACTGAGAAACACAAACCATGGGCCTGACCCGGCCCGTGATATGGATCCTGCCCCAGGATCACCACACGTACCCGGTCAAACTGAGTGCTATTCAGTGCGTTGAAAATTTGCGAACCGGGCGGATAGATCACTGCCTGGTGCTGCTTTCTCACCACCAGAAACTCGCGCAGTTTACTCATATAAGGCTGATCAAATTGATCGTCCAGCCGGCTGAGCCAGGATTCATGTAATTGGACTTTTGTCATTTCTTTATGCCTGTCACAATCGACCATCGGGTTCATTAAGCAGGGAACGCATCCCACACTTCATCTTGATTCTATACAGTTTGACCCAAATTATCAGGTCATACGAAAATTCGAAACCGCATTAGCCTGGAGTTAACATGCCCATTATCACAGATGTAGTCATTATCGGCGCCGGTCCAGCCGGCTTATTCCAGGTTTTCGAACTTGGCTTGTTGGATATACGTGCACACGTGGTCGACTCCCTACCCAGGGTGGGTGGCCAGTGTGGTGAGTTATATCCGGAAAAACCCATTTACGATATTCCCGCTTACCCGGTGATTGGCGCTCAGGAACTGGTCGATCGACTGATGGAACAGATCGAGCCGTTCCAGCCACAGTTCCACCTGGGTCAGGCTGTTACCGATGTGCAACGCAAGGATGATGGTCGCTTTGGATTAACCACATCTACCGGCACCGAGTTCGATACCGCCACCGTGATTATTGCGGCTGGTCTCGGTGCCTTTCAGCCCCGCACCGTGCGCGCGCCCGGAGCGGCAGATTTCCACGAAAAAAATGTATTTTACAAAATCACGCAGGCGGACAAACTGGCCGGTAAGGACATCATCATCCTGGGCGGTGGCGATTCGGCGCTGGATTGGACAAACGAACTGCATGACAAGGTTAATAGTCTTACGCTTATCCACCGTCGTGTCGAGTATCGTGGCCAACCGGCCTCGGTATTGAAAATGAAGGCACTCGCTGAGAAGGGCCAGGTACGGGAGTTTCACGGCATGGTACGTGAAGCACTGTCAGACGACGGTGGTTTCCGCGGACTGTTGGTGGCCGACGCCGAGGGCAACACGCATGAAATCGAAGCCGATGAAGTCTACGTATTCTGGGGCCTATCTCCGAACTTGGGCCCAATTGCCGACTGGGGACTGGATATCGAGAAACGTCAGATTCCGGTCGACACCGAAAAATTCCAAACCAGTGAAGCAGGTATTTTCGCGGTAGGTGATATCAACACTTACCCGGGTAAGAAAAAGTTGATTCTCAGCGGCTTCCACGAAGCAGCCCTGGCCGCTTTCGCTGTGCAAAAACACATTGATCCCGACAAAAGGGTCTTCCTGCAATACACCACCACCAGCCCCATCATGCATAAGCGCCTCGGCCTGAAGTAGGCTGCGTTATGTTCAGGACAAGCTGAGGCCGGTAAACGGCCGAGAGGGTGCCCTGGGCTGTGTGCGGCGCGATTGTGTCGGGTACCCCGTGGGTAACAAGTTACCCACCCTACATGGCTACAAATGTAGGGAGCGTATCTCGTTGCACACGGCTCGTTGTGACTCAAAAAACTTGAAAAATAAAATAAAAGACCTATGCTTAATATGTAATCTCAACACAGTCCCCCCCTTCTTCTGTGGCGCAGATAATTTTGCGTATGAGATTGCGGACAGGCGTCCTTCGGGTCGCCTGTTTTTTTTGGAGAAGAAAATCAGGCATCAAACTTGTTCTGAATTTTCCCGCGGCAACTTCGACCACTCGGAAACATCCAGCGCTGCCCTGTAACCATGCCAGGTGGCGTAGGCCAGCCACGGTATGATGATGATCAGTCCGACACCGACTGTAAGAAATCCCACCAGGGTCAAAGAGCAAATCAGGAATGCCCAAACCAGCATCGCAGGTTTGTTGCGCAT
>CBDTVF010000399.1:0-3190 GCA_965363775.1 uncultured Gammaproteobacteria bacterium | reverse complement strand
GGGTGTACTACCTCCTTTCAGGACCGTGAGCGACACGGATGTCGCGCCCGAGCCTACATGGACGTATTCACGGCGAGTCCTGAAAGGAGGTAGTACACCCCCCGATGCGGCCCACACAACGAGACCCTCTCGTGCGCAATTTTCAGTTGCTTCACGAGCCAAAGTACGTGCTAGTCATTGGTGACCAAAATCAGAAATGTATGAGAAATAAGTACCCACTACTCACCTTCTTGCCTCACAAAAACAGCACATTCATCATCCTGATCCACCGTCACGTCAAAAACAATCGGACAGCAACAAACCTGACAATCCTCGATGTAATTCTGATGAGGTACCGAAGGATCCAAAAGCACATCTATTTGTTCCCCACAGTAGGGACAGGTCACAGCTTTTTCTTTTAGCATGTACATGGTCCGTTTTCTGACTGCGTTTGTTCACCGTCAGGCAGGGCTACCAAAAAATCAGCTACCACTACGTTTATGCGGCTTGGCCAGCCATTCCCTGCCTTTGAGCATTAGCTGGTAGTAAACCGTGGGCAGCATCTTTTCTTTCAAAAACCAGGCCGCCTTACTGGCCTTGTCACTCTTGATCAGCCATTCGGGGAAAGTCGGCAGCTGTTTTCCACCATAGCCGTACTCTGCCAAAACAATTCTCCCTCTTTCGACGGTTAACGGGCATGAACCGTAACCATCGTATTCGGCCACGGGTTCTTTGCCATCGAGCACTGCGATGAGATTGGCAGCGACCACCGGTGCCTGTATCCTCGCCGCCGCGAGAGTTTTGGCATTGGGTGCAGAGCAGACATCACCGAGGCTGAACACGTTCTCATATCGATTGTGTCTCAGGGTATCCTGGGCGACATCCACCCAACCCGCCTCATTGGCCAGCGAACTGTCACGGATAAAGTCGGGTGCGGTCTGTGGCGGACAGACATGCAGCATGTCGAATTCCATTTCCTGATGACGTATTTCCTGGCCTGGCTCGCTGACATCAAACCAGGCCTTATTAGCTCTACCTTCCACTGCCACCAGGTTGTGGAAAAAATTCAGCCCCGCATTGTATTTTTTGACATATTCCATCAATGGCGGAACATAGTGCTCGATTTCGAACAACTCACCACCGGCATTGCAGAAACTGACATTGATATTTTCCAGAACACCATTGCGCAACCAATGGTCGCAGGACAAATACATCGCCTTCTGCGGTGCGCCGGGACACTTGATGGGCAATTGCGGCTGGGTGAATATGGCGCGACCGGACTTCAGGTTTTTAACCAGTTCCCAGGTATACGGTGCATAATCAAAACGGTAATTGGAGGTAACACCATTCTTGCCCAGGCTGCTCTGCAAACCATCAACTGCTTCCCAATCAAGCTTCAAACCTGCCGCGACGACCAACTGCCGATAGCCGACACGGCTGCCATCTTCGAGCGTAATCTGATTGCGTTCCGGGTTAAACTCTGCCGCCGCTGTCCTGATCCAGCGCACACCGGTTGGCATGACTTTTTCTGTGAACGTCTGTGGCTGGTTTGCACTAAAAACACCACCACCCACCATTGTGAACCCGGGCTGATAAAAATGTTTGTAACGGGGTTCAATCACCACGATATCCAGTTCCGGCCGGCGTTTCAGCAAGCTGGATGCCACCGCAATTCCCGAGCTACCACCACCCACTACCACTACGTCATAGGTATTTGCAGCATGCTCATGATCAACGTGTTCTTCAAAACCCGCCGCCTTTGCGGCAGCCTCGTCGAGATGTTCCTTTTGCCCTTTCAGGTCATAACCGATGGTGGCGGCAAACTTGATTAAAGCATCCGACCCCATATGTCTTGATTCGTGCATTGCCCATAAACATGTTGAGCGCGTCCCCGATCTGCAAAAAGCCAATACCGGACCCTGAACGCGGAATAGCTCCTTGCCGAATTCCTTGATATTTGCTTCGGTGATTTGACCGGGAATGATCGGTATGTTGATAAACAAAATTCCGTGCCTGGTGGCTTCTTTAGCCAGTTCTGCCTGCAGTGGTTGATCGTCCGCTTCATTGTCCGGACGATTATTGATGATGGTCTTGAAGCCCCGGGCGGCCAGTCGTTCTATATGCGCCGGATAAATTTGCGGCGAAACAGACAGGAACGGTGATATTTGTTTAACTTCCATAAAGCAATCTCTTCGAGTTCAGATCTTCTCTATTACAGTGCGTCGACAGGTAATCGCAGATAGACGATACCATTGTCGTCCGCCGGTGGCATTTGACCCGCACGTATATTGACCTGGATAGAGGGCAATATCAGTTTTGGCATACCGAGGTCCGCGTCACGATTTTGGCGAAAATCAACAAATTCCTGTTCGGTGATACCCCGGTGAATATGGATGTTGTGTGCGGACTCTTCCTCCACTGAAGATTCCCAGGCATATTCATCACGACTCGGGGGCTTATAGTCATGGCACATAAACAGACGGGTCGCCGCCGGCAAGCCGAATATACGTTGAATGGAGCGATACAGCATGGCAGCGTCACCACCCGGAAAATCGGCACGCGCGGTACCATAATCCGGCATAAACAAGGTGTCACCCACAAACGCGGCATCGCCAACAACAAAGGTAACGCAGGCGGGGGTATGTCCCGGTGTATGCATAACCCTTATCTCCATTGTGCCCAGTGGCAGGCGGTCTTCATCGTCAAGCAAGCAGTCGAATGGATGACCATTAGCCGTGAATTCGTCACCCAGGTTGAATATTTTTTTAAATGTGCTCTGAACAGCGGTAATGAGTTTGCCGGTGCCCATTTTCGCGCCGGTTTTTGATTTTAGATAGACTGCTGCAGAAAGGTGGTCAGCATGTGCATGGGTTTCCAGTATCCAGGCGACCTCAAGACTCTCTTCATTAACAAAACCCATTATCGTGTCAGCGGAATCCGTTGAAGTTCTGCCGGAAGCCTGATCAAAACCCAGTACCGGATCAATAATTGCACAGACCTTGCTGGAAGGATCCGTGACAACATAAGTTACGGTGTTGGTATCCGCGTCAAAAAATGCTCTTACATCCGGGTTCATATTCTTGCCTCGATTACAAATGTTGTTTTACTTTATATTATATTTTATTAATATATATAAATACCGTTGAATTAAACTCAGAAATTCAATATGAAAGACAACGTCATTGTATTACATAGCACCACAGCTGAGCCT
>CBDTVF010000398.1:0-3236 GCA_965363775.1 uncultured Gammaproteobacteria bacterium | reverse complement strand
GTCCAACGGCGCCGGCAAATCTACACTGGTCAAAACGCTTGTGGATGGCAGCACCCTGCTCGCTGGTGAGAGAACCGTCAATAAACACACGCATATTGGCTATTTCGCACAACAACAACTGGAGTTGTTGCGCATGGATTGCAGTCCGTTATGGCACCTTCAACGCGAAGACCCGGAGGCGAGAGAGCAGGAACTTCGCAACCACCTGGGTCGCTTCGGGTTTCAGGGTGATCGGATCAGCGACCCCGTCGCACCTTTCTCAGGGGGGGAAAAAGCGCGTCTGGTGCTTGCCCTGCTGGTATTGCAGAAACCCAACCTGTTATTGCTCGACGAACCCACCAACCACCTTGATCTTGATATGCGCCACGCACTTGGTGTTGCCTTGATGGAATACAGCGGCGCGTTGCTGGTGATCTCGCATGATCGCCACCTTTTGCGAAGTGTCTGTGATGATCTGTACATTGTTCATAACGGCAAGTTGCACGAATTCAGACAATCACTGGATGACTATCCCAACTGGCTCAAGGCACAGGATGAAGAAGCCGCAGATCAATTTTCAACTACGCCCAGGCCTGCACGAGTCCCCAGCAAAAAGCAAAACCGCCAGGATGAAGCCAAACGACGTCAATTGTTAAAACCTCACATGGACAGGGTCAGAAAAATTGACAGGCAGATGAATCAACAACGAACCGATTTGGCCGGACTGGAGAAGATCCTGACCGACGAAACACTTTATACCGATTCGAGTCGCCAGGAAGAAATGACCGGGCTGTTGCAACAACAGGCCGGTTTAAAATCCTCGCTTGAAACATTCGAATGGGAATGGCTGGAGGCAAGCGAAAAGCTGGAGGAAGCTGAAAAGGAATTATAGATTTATGCTCTGCTACACACTCCCCTGAATACTGCTCTACAATACAGCCTGGCACCTTATTCATTCCCGATGGAACAGGCAGTATAAAACATGATCATGGAACCCTCCCCGACTCTAAAACCACTACTCGAAAAAGTCCGAAATTATATTGACGAGGCCGTCATTCCGCTGGAACAGGAATATATCGACGAGATCAACAATACAGGCCGATGGCAACAGTCACCACGCCAAAAGGTAATTCTCGATCAATTGAAGCGAGGTGCCAGAGACCAGGGTCTGTGGAACTTTTTCCTGACCGAAGGTGAACATTGTAGCGGTTTGAGTACGGTCGATTACGCATTTATCGCCGAGGAAACCGGTCACAGCCTGCTGGCTGCCGAGGCCTTCAACTGCAGTGCGCCGGATACCGGCAATATGGAGGTGCTGGCAAAGTATGGCAGCGAAGCTCAAAAAGCCCGCTGGCTTACGCCCCTGTTGAATGGCGAGATCCGCTCGGCTTACGCCATGACAGAACCGGGTGAAGCCTCCTCGGATGCCACCAATATTTCCATGACGGCAGAATTGGTTGAGGGCCAATGGCGTATCAATGGTGAAAAGACCTATATTTCAGGTGCCGGTGATGAGCGCTGCGCAATTCTCATCTGCATGGTTAAAACCGATCCGGATGCAGCGCGTCATCAACAACACTCGCAAATCCTGGTACCCATGGATGTAGCAGGTGTGGAAGTCGTACGTCCGATGGAAGTATTCCGCCAGGATGGCGCACCGCACGGCCATATGCACATGAAATTCACCGATGTCCGTGTTCCGGAAGACAACATTATTGCCGGTCGTGGTCGTGGTTTTGAGGTTGCCCAGGGAAGACTGGGACCGGGTCGTATCCACCACGTCATGCGCGCCATCGGTATGGCCGAAAAAGCCTTAAGGCTGATGTGTGAACGTTCGCTTTCGCGTGTTGCTTTTGGCAGGCCACTGGCCAAGCTCGGTGGCAACTATGACCGCATAGCAGATGCGCGAATACAAATTGATATGGCCAGGTTATTGACCCTGCAAACAGCGCATGTCATCGATACCCAGGGCGTGCAACAGGCACAGGTGTGGATTTCCAAAATCAAGGCAACTGTACCGCTAATTGCACTTAAAATTATCGATGACGCCATCCAGATGCATGGGGCTGCTGGATTGTCACAGGACTTCCCATTGGCTGAGATGTATATGAATGCCCGCACACTGCGCCTGGCTGACGGCCCGGATGAAGTTCATCGCATGGTGGTTGCACGTCACGAACTGAGAAGGACAAGAACTTAAACAGGGTATGGGTTAGTTACGAATCAAGCCTCGGCAATGCTCACCAATTTGCTGGACGAGCTTGCCGAATATTGCAAACCGCTGATCCTGTGTTTGACCGTGAAAATACCGGTAGTAGATCTGTTGCAAAATCACCGTGTTGCGCCAGTAGCCATAGACCTCGTAGAAGGTGAAATCAGAAGTATCGACGCCGGTTTTCTCCTGGTAAAAAGCCAGGATCTCCTTGCGACTTAACATACCGGGCGCGCTCGAGGGTTGCATGATCAGATTTTGCAGGTAGTGAGGATCATCTGCCTGTGTCCAGTAGGCCAGCGCATTGCCGAGATCCATCAGGGGATCACCCAAAGCACAAATTTCCCAGTCAAGAACCGCCAGGATGTTGCAGGGGTCGTCTTTATCCAGGATGACATTATCGATACGAAAATCACCATGCAAAACTGAATGACGACCGCTCTCAGAAGGCAGGTTTTCGACCAGCCAGTTGCGCACATCCGCGAACTCACTTACATCGGGCGTGATGGCCCGTTCATAGCGCCCATTCCAACCCAGCACCTGGCGCTCGGCATAGCCCTGGGGTTTACCGAAATCACCTAGACCCGCAGCACCATAATCCACCTGGTGCAGTTCGATCAGCTTTTCCCAGAAGCTGATGCAAAACCGACGGGTATCTTCGGCTGTGAATTGCCATTGTGGGGGAATAGTCTTATTGATGACCTGTCCTTCTACCTGCCGCATCACGTAAAACTCAGACCCGATGATGTTTTCATCATTACTGTAATAGAGTGTATCCGGCACGGACGGATACACTGGCTTGAGCGAGTTCATGATCCGGTACTCACGAATCATGCTGTGCGCCGACTTGGCCTTGGTGCCAAATGGGGGACGCCTGATCACCAGGTTTTCATTTCCGTATTCAAGACGATACGTCAAATTAGAGGCACCGCCTTGAAACTGACTGACCTCAGGTTTTCCCTCGAGACCTGGCAGAACGGTCTTCAAATGTTGGTCCAGGGCATCCCAGTTCAGCTCTTCACCTTCCCGTACGGGTTTGGTGGTG
>CBDTVF010000397.1:0-3241 GCA_965363775.1 uncultured Gammaproteobacteria bacterium | reverse complement strand
TGGCAGTATCCGTGATGTTGAACCTGGAACCATCGAAAATGCCATCGCCGGTACGATCGATGCCGCACCGGGGATCGCAGAAAGAATGCGTCTAAAGGACAATTCAAAAGTTTCAGCCGAGTATCTTGAGTTATTTTTCAACGGTATAGCAAAACGCACATAACAAAGTGGTACAACGTTGCTGGAATTCAGACCGATCCCGTGGGTAATAAATTACCCACCCTACGGGTTCCTAGGTGTCTTTCTCTGGCTCATCGTCAGGCGTCTGACCAAAAGGCGTTGGAAATCCGGTCAACTCCTGGTATTGATCCGCCATGTATTTGATAGCTTCTTCCGGGGTCGGGTACGGCTGTACGAAAGCGCTCGTCAACTGCTTACGTAGCTGATCCTGCACCTCCAGGGACTGCAATACCAATTGCTCAAGGTGAGGACTCATCACCGCCACCATTTTATCACCAAAAAACCGGATCAACTCCTCCAGAACCCGGTTGGTTAGTAAGGACTCATGCCCTTCCGACTCCATCTCGGTAATGATCTGCATAAGCACACTGCGAGTCAGGTCAGTTTCAGTTTTTGAGTGAACCACCTTAAAGGGCTCGCGCTCAACAACCAGTTGCTGAATATCTGCCAGAGTGACGAATTGACTTGTTTGTGTGTCGTAAATGCGCCGGTTCGGATATTTCTTAAGTACTCTCAAAACAAACTCCCGTGTATTTAGATTCATTATAGCGCCTGCTATTATTATTGTTTTAAATAATTTTATGCTCCGCATAATTTGAAACCCATAAACCCGCTAATACCCCTATTTGTTGACATTCATGATTATTTGCGATTGCATAATAATTGTTTGACAATCGAAATGTTTTTGATATAGTACCCACAGTTTTTATGCAGTGCACAATAATGCACATGACCTTTTAAGAGATCAAATGGGAGTTAAAGACATGACTGAATTAACCGCTGAAAAAGTTACCGAGTTCTTTGAACAAGCCGCCAAAGTCAATACGGACGCCTGGAATTCACAAGCTACGTACTTTGAAGCGCTGGTCAAACGCAATACCGAATGCTTCAAGGATCTGGGAGAAGCCCGCGTATCGAGCTTCCAGGAAATGAGCGAGGCTACCACCTTCAACCAGGCCTTTGAATCTAACCTGGCATTTGAAGAAAAAGTTCGTGAAGATCTTGCCGGCCTGCAGGAAAAAAACACCAAGTCATGGGAATCTTTGCTGGAACAATTGACCGCTATCTACACACCTGCTGAAGTTAAACCGAAAGCAAAAGCGCCAAAGGCCAAAGCACCTCAGCCTAAAGCCGCGAAAGCAGCAGCACAAAAGCCCAAAGCGCCTCAGCCTAAAGCCGCAAAATTAGCAGCACCCAAGCCCAAAGCGCCTCAAGCCAAAGCCCCTCAAGCCAAGAGTGCAGCGACCTCAAAAGCGGCCTGAAGCTATCATGCTAAGTGGCAGGGCCTTTGACTAACAGGTCCTGCCACTCTTGCAATTTAGACCTGAGAAGAGTTTGATTGGCAAATTCAACACGACAAGAATAAGAAAAAGGACAAAGTATGCAGCAATTAAACGGACTCGATTCGGCCTTCCTGTTCATGGAAACGCCCAATGCGCCCATGCACTTTGGTTCTGTCGCCATTTTTGACCCTTCCACCGCCCCGGATGGGGATATCCGCTTCAAACGTATCATCCAGACACTGGAGGAACGGGCGCACCTTGCGCCTTATCTGCGTCAACGACTTTTTGAGGTGCCATTCAATCTGGATTTCCCCTATTGGGTTCGGGACGAGTCATTTGATCCCGAATTCCACATTCGGCATATTGCATTGCCGAAACCAGGTGACTGGAGACAACTTTGTATTCAAATCGCCCGTTTGCATTCACGTGCACTGGATCGATCCCGCCCGCTTTGGGAGCTTTACGTTATTGAAGGTCTTGATAACGTAGCAGGCATTCCACCGGGGTGTTTTGCGCTGGTATCAAAAACCCACCACGCCGCAATTGATGGTAAATCCAGCTACGATATTGGTAGCGCTCTGTGTGATCCGACCCCGGAAATCAGGCAACTGGAAGGTGCAGCCGACTGGAAAGCCGACAAGGCACCGACACTCCTTGAACTCGCTGCCATGGCGCACGAGAACGCGGTTAAAAAACCGAGGCGGTACATGGACTTCCTGAAAAAAACCATACCCTCCTGGGAAAATGTCGCTGAATCGATAAGCAAAGGAGGCCTTGCTCCCACGCCAAAGGTACCCCGAACACGCTTTAATAAGGTACTTTCGCAACACCGGGTGTTTGATGGTGTCGTTTTTCCGCTTGAAGACATCAAACAAATCAAAAACAGTGTCGGCGGAACCGTAAACGACGCGATGCTTGCCATCTGCGCAGGCGCACTGCGTCGCTACCTGCAGGAGAAAGACGAGCTACCTGAAGAAACCCTGGTGAGCATGTGTCCCATCAATGTACGTGACCCGAAAGCGACAGGCACCGGGGGTAACCAGGTGGTATCCATGTCGATACCATTGCATACCAACATCACTGATCCAAAGGAGCGTCTGCAGGCAATTTGTGATGCGACCCGCAACGCCAAAGAAACCACCAACGCGATTGACGCAAAATCCATGCTGGAGATGGCTGACTTTATCCCGACCCAACTGTCGGCTCTGGGTGCCCGGGTGGCGGCTGAAAATGGCCTGGCCAACTTTGTGGCACCCACGGTCAATACGGTGATCACCAACGTTCCGGGTGTTCAACATCCAATTTATAGTAATGGTGCTTTACTGGTACGTGGATGGGGTTTGGGGCCATGCACCGATGGCAATGGCCTTTTCCATAGTATCGGTAGCTATTGTGGGGAGTTATTCATCGGGATCACATGCTGCCGCACCATGATGCCGGACCCTGCACACTACGTGGAATGTCTGCAAGACTCGTTCGCTGAACTCAAGGAATAACATGAACTACGTACTGAGAGAAAAATTCAGACCACCCGCTGAAGCTCTAAACCTGACTGAACCCTTTCGGGCCATGGCAGAACTGGCGATGCTTCCATGGGCAGAGTCCTGGCTGAGTTCAGTGAGGGGCGGCGATGGTCATCCGGTCATTGTCATACCCGGGTTCACCGTCGGTGACCGCTCCACGGTGGTCTTGCGGAAGTTTCTCTCTACACTCGGATATTTGCCCTGTGGTTGGAAACAGGGTGTCAATTTTGGGGTTCGCCCTGAATTATTTGAGGG
>CBDTVF010000396.1:0-3278 GCA_965363775.1 uncultured Gammaproteobacteria bacterium | reverse complement strand
GCTTCTGTAACGACATTGGCAGAATGGAACGGAATTTTTTGCAGATAACCGAATTCATTCAAACAGGATTCGGTGGTCAGCGCCAAAGAATGCATGGTTTTAACGGCCTCAACCGGGTACTTGCCAGCAGCAGTTTCACCTGAAAGCATAATGGCCGATGATCCATCCAGGATCGCGTTGGCGACATCACTGGCCTCAGCGCGGGTTGGCCGGGGATTACGTTCCATCGATGCCAGCATCTGTGTGGCTGTAATGACCGGTTTACCTGCCATTACCGTATTCCGAATCATTTTCTTCTGGGTGCCCGGCACCTCACCAAACGGTAGTTCAACACCGAGATCACCACGTGCAACCATCATTCCGTCGGCTTCGGCAATGATGTCTTCCATATTATCAACACCGGCCTTGTTTTCGATCTTGGCGATGATCGGTGTGTCAATATCCTGTTCGGCGAGAATTTCCCGCATCCGCTTGATGTCGTCACCGCTTTGAATAAAGGAAGCGGCAATATAATCAACATCGTTGAGTGCTGCGAATTCAACTTCCCGAACAAAATCAGAACGATTTTCAGGACCGACGGCAGTCATTGAGAGATCGGTATCAGGCAGATTCACACCCTTGGTTTTGCCCAGGATTCCACCGTGAACGACTCGACAGTGTATTTCACTATCAGTTGTAGTCACCGCCTTCAGTTCGATGGCACCATCATCAAGCAGAATGACATCACCGACTGAGACCTCCGACGGCAGTTTTGGATAGGAAACCGAAACCCCACTCTCATCACCTGGACGACCATCGGTCCACAGGCTGAAATTCATACCTCGATTGAGATCCACATAGCTGCTTTTAAGCAAACCGGTACGAATTTCAATACCACGGGTGTCAATCATGATGGCCACCCTGCGACCCGCGTTGCTGGCCGCCTCGCGAATCCGCTCCACACGTTCGGTGTGTTCCTCAAAATTGCCGTGGGAGAGGTTCAGTCTTGCAACATTCATCCCGCTCTGAATCATCTGCGTCAATATCGACACATCATCACAAGCCGGGCCAATGGTGGCGATGATCTTGGTTTTGCGAAACCGGGACTTGTTACTCATGATGGCGGTGTCAGGCTTGGTGCCTGTCCGATTTCGACGTCAATATTCAGATACTTGACCACCAGGATAACCGTATTCGATGCCGCCATCGCCTTACGCATGCAATGATTGATAGCCCTGGTTACTGCCTCGAACTCACCACGTACCTGTGAACTCAGCTGGTTGCTGACGATCTCGATATCCGCCTGCTCACGTAAATCTTCGATAAACTCAATGATGTCGGGTATCGGCCCGTCTTTCAGCGGGTAGAGACTCATGTCCGCGACGATTTTCATAGTGTCATAGTCCTTGGCTCGTTGTCTTTGGAATCATACAAATGCAAAGCATATTGTAGGGTGGCTCCGGTGGTTTGCACAGTTCAATTTAAAGGCAAACTGGTATCTTCTTGAATTGTGCTAAACCGGCTGTTTCCGTATAGTCCGATGATGATTCGAAGATTACGTAACCTCCGGGGTATAGCTCATGTCAGATGACAAAGATAATTACAGTTTTGACACGCTTGCCGTCAGGGCGGGCCAGTCACGCAGCGCAGAGGGCGAGCATTCTGAGCCCATTTTTACGACCTCCAGCTACGTATTTGCTTCCGCAGCAGAGGCTGCCGCGCGATTCTCGGATGAACAACCGGGTAATATTTATTCCCGCTTCACCAATCCAACAGTAAGAACCTTTGAACAGCGTCTGGCTGCGCTGGAAGGTGCTGAATCCTGTGTCGCCACCTCATCCGGTATGGCAGCCATTTTGGCGACCTGTCTCAGCCTACTTAAAAGCGGCGATCATATTGTTTCATCACGCAGTATTTTCGGCTCAACAACCATGTTGTTCACAAATTACCTGGCAAGGTTTGGCATAGAGACCAGCTTCGTTGAGCTGAAAAACATCGATGCCTGGGCCGCAGCTATACGTCCCGAATCCCGTTTGATGTTTTTGGAAACCCCTTCCAATCCACTAACCCAGTTGGCTGATATTCAACAGTTGGCGGAACTCGCCCATCAAAACGATATCCTGCTGGCCGTGGACAATTGTTTTTGCACCCCTGCCCTGCAACAACCTCTTAAACATGGCGCAGACATCGTGATCCATTCAGCCACCAAGTTCCTGGATGGCCAGGGCCGCTGTGTCGGTGGTGCGGTATTGGGCCGTAAGGATATCGTCGGTGAAAAGGTGTTCGGGTTTCTCAGAACTGCCGGACCAACCATGAGCCCGTTCAATGCCTGGGTGTTTCTAAAAGGTCTTGAGACGCTCAGTTTACGCATGAAAGCACATAGCGCCAACGCCCTGACACTGGCCCGGTGGCTCGAGGAGCAAGCTGAAGTAAAACGGGTTTACTATCCCGGGCTCGAGAGTCATGGTCAGCATCAACTGGCAAAGAGACAACAAACAGGTTTTGGCGGCTTGTTGTCATTTGAACTCAAAGGCGGCAAGGAAGCGGGATGGAAATTGATTGATGCTACTCGTTTGATTTCAATTACGGCAAACCTCGGAGACACGAAATCCACCATCACCCATCCGGCGACCACTACCCATAACCGATTGACAGCAGAGCAAAAGCAGCAGGCTGGCATAGCCGACGGGTTGATTCGTATCGCGGTGGGTTTGGAGGATATTGAGGATTTGAAAGCCGACCTTTCCAGAGGTATGCGGTAATTCAGTTAACCGTCTTGCCGATCGGCAGAGCAACCGCACAGGTGAAGGTCATATCATTTGGGCCGCATCGGGGGTGTACTACCTCCTTTCAGGACACGTCGTAAACACATCCATGTGGACTCGGGCGCGACGTCCTCGGCAACTGCTCCTGCGTGGCTCTACCTCCTGCGTCCATGCAGTCGTGTCGCTCACGGTCCTGAAAGGAGGTAGTACACCCCCACTGCTACAGCGATCTGTAATTGATCGCACAACGCTTTTCGCAGGTTCGAAGTAACAAGGGTGCGTAATTCATTACGCACGGGATCGGAGCCTGTCATGCTGGCAGTCAACACCAACCGGGATGATGTGTCGTGGGTAACAAGTTACCCACCCTACGTGACTATTGAATTGACAGTTCGAAGAGCGGAAATCAGGCGTAAAGCTGGGGCGGGTTGTTCCTTCCGGGACCGTTATGTTCAGGATGAACGGTACTTCGCGATTGAGCACATGGACAAGGTGAGGCCGGGCAACGGTCGAGAGGGCAGCCTGGGCTGTGTG
>CBDTVF010000395.1:0-3287 GCA_965363775.1 uncultured Gammaproteobacteria bacterium | reverse complement strand
TGATGTCTTCATCTCCCGGTTCTAAAAGGGCGCTGGAAAACTGCAAATGCTCATTTTCCGCAGCCCATTGCTGTGCCTCATCCAGCATGTACAACTCAGCCTGGCTGCGCACCCCCCAGAACAGGTGTAACGGACGCTTGTCATGGTGAGCCAACAGATCTTCAATCATTGATTTGAGTGGCGCAAATCCTGTGCCACCGCCCATCATTATCATCGGACGAGTTGTATCATTGCGCACAAAGAATGTGCCCAGAGGTGCCTCAAGACGCAGGATGTCACGTACATTCAGCTGATCAAAAACCCAACCGGTGAAGCCACCACCTTCAACATGGCGGATATGCAGTTCGATGATATCTTCTGATTGCGGCGGGCTGGCGATGGAAAATGCCCGGCGTTTTCCATCCGGCAGGAGTATTTCCAGGTATTGCCCTGCCAGGAACTGTAAGCGCTGGGCGTCGGGCAGCTTGATCTTCAGAAGCATGACATCAGATGCCAGCAGGGTCTTCTCGATCACACGTGCCGGCATTTTACGTATATGGATATCACGTACTGCTTCGATCTCACGGGCGCGTATGACGAGGTCTTCGGTAGGTTCCGCCTGGCACAACAGGGCACTACCCTCTCCAATTTCTTCACGGCTCAGCGCCAGCGGTGGATGGAACGGATAGTGTACTTCACCGGATTCCAGCTTGCCCTTGCAACTGCCGCAGGTGCCATTTTTGCAACTATAGGGCAACATCACACCCTGGCGTAGCGCCGCGTTCAGCACTGATTCGCCCTCATTGACCGTGAAAGTCGTGCCGCTATTGATATTCTTGACTTTAAATTGCTTCATAACACCTGTTGACCGCATCGTTCGCGGGATAGAAAATGAACCGAAGCGTATTGTCGCTGATGTGATAACCTTTTCGCCACTTTTCTGAAAGCCCGGAGCCACTACAGCGGATCATGTTTTCAATAATTGCTTCATTCCTGCGATTTACTTTTCGTACTGTATTGCTGATTGGTTACATGCTGTTCCTGCTTATTCCAACACTCATGCGGATCAATTACCACCGGCGACTTGATGATGAGGCAGGTTTGCACAAAGCGGATGTCGTCGCGGTCCGGCTGGCCAGAAGCCTGGCCGGGTTGTTCGGGATTCGCGTACAGATAAGCGGTGAACCGGCAAAAGGGGCCGTACTCATCGCCGCCAATCACATTTCCTGGCTGGATATTCCTGTCTTGCACAGCGCGGGCGCAATGGGTTTTGTGGCAAAGGCGGAAATTGAGAGTTGGCCGGTATTCAGTTATATAGCTCGTACCGGCGCAACAATTTTTCATCAACGTGGCAGTCATGATTCGGCGGCCGATGTCAGTTCTTTAATGGCACAGAGGTTGCAACAGGGCAGGGCGGTTGCCATCTTTCCGGAAGGTGGTATTAAACCCGGTTCATCATTACGGGTATTTCATGCCCGTATGTTCCGTGCTGCAGTGGATGTTGGATGTCCGGTTCAACCGGTGATGATTCGTTACATGCGTGATGGGCACAGGGATGCTGATGTTTCGTTTCGAGTGGGTGAGAGCATGATGTGGAATTTAGCCCGTATGCTGGCAAAACCTGCGGCCAGTGCAGATGTACACTTTTTGCCAACCATTGACGCCACTGGCAAACCCCGTCGGTTTTTGGCAGATACATCCCGGGAAGCCGTTGTCAGTAGCTATGAGGCAGTTAGATGATTTCTGGTCAAGTGATTTCCGTATGAGGCGAATCGATATCACAGCAGATTCCTTTTTACCTGCATTTGGCTTGCGCAGCACCCATTCACAATCGCTGATCAACAGTAGTGCCTTCAGACGGCGTATTGTGGGCAAGCGTTCAAAAGCGCTACTGGATGCTGAACAGGACTGGATGGTGGACGGCGGTAACGGGATCCGTTTGCTGGGTCACTACTCGAAGCAGTCGGTGGACAGTAAAGGTCTGGTCATCCTGTTTCATGGCTGGGAAGGCAGTAGCCGTTCCAACTATATAGTGGCTGCCGGCGGCATGCTGTTTGACCAGGGTTTTGACGTTTTCCGTCTTAATTTTCGTGATCATGGTGATACCCATCATATGAATACCGGTATCTTTCATTCCTGCCGTCTGGATGAGGTGATCCATGCACTACAAGATATTCAGCAACGCACAAATGCGAGTAACTGGGCGCTTTCGGGGTATTCGCTGGGTGGAAATTTTGCCTTGAGGGTAGCATTGAGTGCACCCAATGCAGGTTTGTCATTGAGCCAGGTGATTGCAGTCTGTCCGGTTGTCTGTCCTTCCAATGCACTCAAGGGCATGGAAGACGGACCCCGTGGTTATGAAAGTTATTTTATCCGCAAATGGTCAAAATCACTGAGGCTCAAGCAGTCATTATTCCCGGACTCCTATGAATATGAGGATTGGCATGAGCTTGGCAGTTTACGGGAACGAACCGGCTACCTGGCAACACGCTACTACGAATTTGATTCACTGGAAGAATACTTCGATGGCTATTCGATCGCAGGTGATCGCCTCAAAGCAATCACGATACCGACCACCATCCTGACCTCAGAAGATGACATGGTGGTGCCGGTCAGCGATTTCCGGGATCTGCCGGACAACGAGAACATTGAATTGCTGGTGACTAGTCACGGTGGCCATTGCGCATTTTTGAAAAACTGGAAAATGGAAAGCCTGGCAGATGATATTATCGTCGAACGTGTGCTGGCCAACGCACGTCGATAAAAGCCAGCAGATTATTTCTCAATCCGGATTCGGGTATCCACAGCCGTGATGTTTTGCATGGACCCCATTAACGGGTTGATATCCATCTCTGCAATTTCCGGTGCGGCAGCCACGAGTGAGGATATTCGCTGAATAATTTCGCTGAACATCTCCTCGTTGACACTCTCTTTGCCCCTGACACCCTGAATGACTTTATAAGCCTTCAGCTGTCTGATCATATCAATGGACTCAGTCTTGCCAACGGGAGCAAGACGGGAGGAAAAATCATTCAATACTTCGATAAATACTCCACCCAGGCCACAAAAAACGAGATGGCCGAAGTTTGACTCACGTTGAACACCGACAAATAGCTCTCTGCCGGTAATCATCGGCTGAACCAGCACAGCTGTGGCTTGGTCAATTTTCATGAGGGTTTTAAAAGTCCTTTTCATCACTCGAATGGAATGAACATTCAGAACGACCCCGCCAACATCGGTTTTATGTACAGGACCGACGACCTTCATGACCACTGGAAAGGTAATCATTTTTTTCAGGTTTTCGATTT
>CBDTVF010000394.1:0-3287 GCA_965363775.1 uncultured Gammaproteobacteria bacterium | reverse complement strand
GTGCCAATGGCTTGCGGAGCCTTGTCGGTATGGATAATTTCTTTGCTCATTTCGGATACTCCTTTTCTTGCCCTGCTGTTAGGCGATGATTCGGCTAACGCGGGTTACATTGCGGTTGCGTCTCAGGCGTCGCATGACACGTGCCATGTGATCACGGTCTTTTACACTGATGATAAACATCAGCGTGGCTATTTCGGGGTTGGCTTCGGGTTGTTCGATTTTTTCAATATTGCTGCCGACTTCACCGATGCTGGATGAGATATTTGCCAGAACACCGGGTACGTTCTTGGCCAGTATGTGCAGGGCCACTTCGAACATGCCACGCCGGATGGGCGCCCAGATGACGTCTATGCAATGATCCGGGTGTTTACGCAGTTCCCTTACATTCCGACAGTTAACACGGTGCACCACCACGCCTTTTCCTGCTGATAAAAAGCCCATGATATGGTCGCCTGGAACCGGACGGCAGCAGGCGGAAAAAGTCACGGCACTGCCCTCGGAGCCTGCAATGGATAATGCCTCGGTATCATCTCCGGATTCAGTTGTGCTTACCTCCGGTGCCAGTTTGGAGGCCACTACACTGGACAACAAATTGCCCAGGGCAAGGTCTGTCAACAGGTCTTCCTGGCGCTTGAAATGATTGTCTTTCAGGTACTGGTTCATTCGTTTCGCCGGAACGGCATCGAGATCAGAGCCACGTGTGTTGAGAGCGGTTTCCAGCAAGCGCAGACCCAGTGCAACCGTATCTGCCTGCTCAAGGCTCTTGATGTAATGACGGATAGCGGTTCTCGCCTTCGCGGTGCTAACAAACGCAAGCCATTCGGGAATCGGATGCGCATTGACATCGGTGATGACTTCAACTGTCTGACCGTTTTCCAGGCGAGTGGACAAGGGCACTTCAACTTTGTCTACCACAACACCTACCGTGCGATTACCGACGTCGGTGTGGATGGCATATGCGAAGTCAAGGGCAGTAGCGCTACGACGAAGGTCAATGATTTTGCCCTTGGGTGTGAACATGAAAATCTGGTCCGGAAACAAATCTGACTTTGCACCGTCTAGGAATTCCATGGAATCATTGCTGTGCCGTTGCACTTCTACCAGTTGCATCAACCACTCACGGGCACGCACCTGTGCAGATCCCGCTGTGGTTTCGCCACTTTTATACTGCCAGTGTGCCGCTGCACCTTTTTCGGCCAGGACATCCATCTCCTGGGTACGTATCTGAATTTCAACCGGTAGATTGAAAGGGCTTTTCAATACGGTATGAAGAGACTGGTAACCATTGGATTTTGGCAGGGCAATGTGATCCTTGAATCTTCCGGGTCTGGGTCGATAGAGCCCGTGGACCGCACCCAGCGCCAGGTAACAATGCGGCTCGGAGTGGGTGATGATACGAAAAGCATAGACATCGTTTACTTCGGAGAAAGACAGGTCTTTGGCTTCCATTTTACGATAAATGCTGTACGGGGTTTTTTCCCGGCCCTTGATGTCGCAGGGGATACCTGCCTTGTTCATTTTTCTTTTTAGTGCCTTGTGGATGTCAGCGATGATTTGCTTGCGGTCACCGGTGACCGTGCTGATGTGTTCCGCAATGGTACGATGTCGCCAGGGGTACAGGTTGGCAAATCCGAGGTCCTGTAATTCCGATTTGATGCTGTTCATACCCAGTCGGTCGGCGATGGGTGCGTAAATATCCAGTGTTTCGCGCGCAATCCTGCGTCGTGAGGCAGGGGTCATTGACCCCAGTGTGCGCATGTTATGCATCCTGTCGGCCAGCTTGATGAATATGACCCTTAGATCCCGCGACATGGCCAGCATCAGCTTGCGGAAACTTTCCGCATCCGCCTCGTGGCGCGTACGGAACTTCATTTTGTCCAGCTTGGTCACGCCTTCCACGAGTTCGGCGATCTCTTCGCCAAAGCGGGATTCAATTTCCTCGCGGGTTAATGGGGTGTCTTCGATGGTGTCATGCAGAATGGCGGCAGCGATACTGCTGTAATCCATCCGCATATTGGCCAGAATGCGGGCAACGGCGACCGGATGGAATATATAGGGTTCACCGGTTTTGCGGGTCTGGCCCAGGTGGGCCTGGTCACCTACCTCAAATGCGCGGAGAACAATGGCGACCTTTTCCGGTTCCAGGTAGGTATTGAGCAGGTCCCTAAGGTCTCGAACAGGCTCCGGTAAAGTCGCAGGGGTCGCCAGCATGACTAATTATCCTGTTAGGGGGTTAAATCATCCTCCGGGGATCGCATATCAAATACCTCGGCAGCTTCAATTTGAGCCTGCAAAACATCTACACTCTCTGAATCGATTAAGCCCTCGGCGATCTCACGCAGGGCAATGACGGTGGGTTTGTCGTTTTCTTCTTCGACCAGTGGCTCGGCGCCATGACCAATCTGGCGCGCGCGCTTGGTCGCGGTCAAAACCAGTTCAAAACGATTATCGATGTTCTCAAGGCAGTCTTCTACGGTAATTCGTGCCATTATAAATCCTGTATTGTGTTAGACGGAACCGTTTATTTTAGCTTCTTCCGAGCTCTTGTGCCAGAAGCCGGTAATTTTTATTTTCCTTATACGGTCGTTGCTTACGATGGTCTTTGATGATTGTATGCAGTTCTTCAAGTGCCGTGTCGAATTTATCGTTGACCACCAGGTAATCAAACTCGGCCCAGTGGGATATTTCAGCCCTTGCATCCCGCATCCTGCGTTCAATGACCCTGGCGCTATCCTGCCCGCGACCGGTGAGTCTTTTTCGCAAGGTTTCAAGCGAGGGAGGAATGATGAAAATAAGACCGCACTCCGGAAACGCGGCTTTTATCTGGCGGGCGCCCTGCCAGTCAATATCAAGAAGCACATCACGGTCCTGCTCAAGTTGCAGGGCCACGGAATTCCGGCTGGTTGCGTAATGGTGATCAAACACCCGGGCATGTTCAAGGAAGTCCCCGTTATCGACCATTTGCTCAAATTCCGCTTCGGAAACAAAATGGTAATGCTGGCCATCAATTTCACCTGGTCTCGCCGGACGCGTGGTATGGGAGATGGACAGCGACAGACGGGCTTCTTTTTTCAGCAGTGCATTGACCAGGCTGGTTTTGCCACCACCGGATGGCGCAGCAATGATGAAAAGACTTCCCCGATTAGTCTGTTTACTCGACATTTTGTACCTGTTCACGCATTTGCTCTATCAGTACTTTTAAATCCACTGCGGCCTGCGTGGTGCGCTGATCAATGGACTTTGAGCTGAGGGTATTGGATTCGCGGTTGAATTCCTGCATCAGGAAA
>CBDTVF010000393.1:0-3311 GCA_965363775.1 uncultured Gammaproteobacteria bacterium | reverse complement strand
TTTGACCGGGAACTTTCAACCACCAGCCTTTTTGCAATTCAAAGCAATATCGCCCGTGCGATAACCGCCGCATTGAACGCGGAGCTTTCCAATGCCGATGAACATCTTCTGGAGAGTATCCCAACTCAGAGCCTGGCCGCTTAAGATGCCTACCTGATGGGAAAACAAGGCCTTTGGGGTATCGAGCAAGAGGAGGTAGGCGCAGAAGATCTGGCTGAAATATTATCCTGGGAGGGTGATATCGATCTCTTCAAAGAACTGGTTGATAAGTACTTGCTACAATCAAACATAAGTGGCGTTCAACCAAAAATTATGGTCCCAGAAGTAATGAAGGACAAAGAAAAGGGCACATTGGTATTACCCTCGTTGATCATAAAGAGTGGTGATGAAGAATTCCCACAGATCGCCATCAACGAATATATTTGTATGCAACTGGCAAAGTCCTGTCAGATTGCGACACCAGAGTTGTGGTTATCTGATAGCCAAAAGCTTTTTGTGATGCGTAGGTTTGATTTAAACAAGGACGGTAGCTGTAGGGCCATGGAAGATATGGCAGTGCTGCAAGGTAAATCAACTAATGATAAATATCATTCAAGTTATGAATCGATAAGTAAGGTGCTGAGTTATTTTTCTTCAAAAATAAATGATGACAAACAACTCCTATTTAAAATGCTGGTGCATAGCTGCATGGTCGGTAATGGCGATGCGCATAACTTGTTCTTTGCGCAATTAAATGGGGTCGAAGTGAAAATTGTTGGGCAGGGGAGTTTTTGCTTTGACCCCAAATATTTTCAATATTCGGATAACACAACATTAAAAGGTACAACACCATGAAACTGTTACGCACACCGGATGACCGGTTTGAAAATTTGCCGGATTATCCCTTCAAGCCCAACTACCTGACGATTATTGACCGCTCAGAGAACGTGGGAATCAGGGTGCATTATATCGATGAGGGTGCCCCTGCATCACAAACCGTGTTGATGTTACATGGTGAACCTTCGTGGAGTTTTCTTTATCGCAAAATGGTCACACCTTTCGTACAGGCCGGTTACCGGGTGGTAGCCCCTGACCTGCCTGGCTTTGGCAAATCAGACAAGCCTGCGAAACGCTCAGATTACAGTTATGCACGCTATGTTCAATGGATGTTTGACTGGCTTCGGGCCATGGATTTACAGGATATAATTTTGATTTGCCAGGACTGGGGTGGTCTGATTGGATTGAGGCTGGTGGCTGGAGAACCCGACCGTTTTGCACGGGTGGTTACCTCCAACACCATGTTGCCAACCGGGGATCACAGCCCGGGGGATGCCTTTTTTCAGTGGCAAAAGTTTTCCCAGGAAACGCCGGTCTTTCCCGTTGGCCAGATTGTAAACAAAGGGTCGGTCACCGACCTGCCAGAAGCGGTCATTGCAGCCTATGACGCCCCGTTTCCGGATGAGTCATACAAGGAGGGGGCCAGGCAGTTTCCAACGCTGGTGCCCGTCGCGCCCGATAACCCGGAAAGCCAGGCCAACCGGGTTGCCTGGAAAGTGCTCATGGGATTTCAAAAACCATGGTTGTGCGCTTTTGGTGACAGCGATCCGATCACCGCTGCAGCAGCACCTGTTATTCAAAAACTGATACCTGGTTGCCAGGGCCAGCCACACACCACCTTGCGCGGTGGCGGCCACTTTATCCAGGAGGATTGCGGGGAAGAACTGTCACGTGTGGTGCTGGAGTGGTTACATGAAAGATAGGGGTTTAACAGATCTCTCCGACGTCGGAGCGGTCATTTTCTGATTGATATAGTTATAAATATCAATTAGATAAATGAATTCATACGTATAAGCTACGCTTTCGGAATTACGTTCCTACAATCGCCTCTCACCAGGGTTTGGGTCCTTCTTAACAAGAAAGCGCTGCCTCGTCATGATTTTATGTCGCATGACAAGCCATGCACCTAGAAAAAACGCGAAAGCCAAAACACACAACCAACGCCAATGATCAAAGACATCACCAAAGCTGGCACCCATTTGATTAAGCTTTAAAAAGCCCTGAATGGCAGACATGCTGGGCGCCAGCGTACTGAGTGTAGCGATAGGCTCTGGAATCGACTCCAAAGGCCAGACAAAACCTGCCGAAAACACCAACGGCAGAGAACTGATCATCACCAACGGTGCAGCGAATTCCCTACGCGGAAGTATCACACCGATCAGAAGCCCCAGCGATGTTGTTGCTGCAGTGAACGCCGAGATCATCAGCAGCAGGTCAGTCAAACTGGCCAGTCGTGAGATTCCATAGAATTCAAAACAGATGCCCATAAAAAATTGGGCCATGACCAGGTAGAGCAGAAACATCACTACAAATCTTGAAACAAGAATTTGTCTTGGACTCCACTGTTGTCCATCCAACAAACCCGCATCGAGCCGTTGATTAAATCCGGCACCGACCAGCCCGGAAGCCAATAACAAGGTTTGATGGAGTATCAGAATAAACACCGCTGGAATGACGTATCCAAGATAACCCATACTGATATTGAACAAGGGCCGTGAATTGAGCCTTAAAGGTACCCAATGCTGCATGGCGACCGCCACCGGTTCACCCTGGTTCATCAACGATAACAATTTGAGCTCCGCACCGACCGCCTGTACCGCACCCGCAGCACCCGCAGCGATGGCTCCATACACCAAAAAATAATTCGCATCACCGGCCAGGCCGATCACCGGACTCCGCCCGAGCAAGCTGCTTTTCATGTAGTTATCTGGAATGGTGATCATACCCCGCACTTCACCCTTCAAAAGCAACGCCCTGGC
The DNA here is from genome assembly GCA_965363775.1 of uncultured Gammaproteobacteria bacterium. GTDB lineage: Bacteria > Pseudomonadota > Gammaproteobacteria > Xanthomonadales > SZUA-36 > SZUA-36. The sequence continues at coordinate 516 of CBDTVF010000393.1, read as the reverse complement.
CTCAGCAATACTGTCAACCTGATGACGGATTTTTACCTCGGGTGATGCATCTATCCATCGGGATAGTTTTCGGCTGGCGGTGGTGCGATCCAGATCAACCAGGACGACTGATTGTTGTTCGGGCAGGTTTGACAGGTAGGGCTGTGGATAAAGCGCAGCATAGAAAAACAAGCCGCCAATGACGGTGATTAGCACGGCCCGATCCAAAAAGACCTCATTAAAGGCCAATTTAAGTTGAGGAAGAAAGCCGTTCATCCATCCGTCTCAATCGAAGCTTGATGAGCCATACACACACAGACAAGAGCATGCAAAAGCCAAGTAAAATCAGCGAAGGTTGCAACTGGCCAACTAGCCCGGCAGCATAACTCGTCTGATGAACAAACGCATCAAGATAATGGGCGGCGGGCATTAAGTCACGCCAAAAAGAAGCAAACCCCGACATATCGCTTTGCGGAAATGTGACACCCAAGAAGGCAAATGCAGGGGCGCAAAAAGCCCCTGCAATACTCAGGGCCC
>CBDTVF010000392.1:0-3329 GCA_965363775.1 uncultured Gammaproteobacteria bacterium | reverse complement strand
GCACGTCGCCTTTGCAGTTTGCGCGATCGGCCTGGTGCTGGGCCTGGTCAACTATTGGTTGATGCGCCGTGCCATGGACCATATCGGTTCGGAGCCGGACGATCGGCCGCTGAATTGGGGCAAGTTGGGTGCAGTACTGGCCGGTAGTGTAGTGGCAGTGTTCGCTTCTGCTTACATCCTGGAGCACGAGGGTGTAGCGCGCGCCTTTGTGTATCTTGCCGGCGTGGTGGTGATCGGTATTTTTGCCTATCTGATAAGCACTGGCCAACGCAATGAGCGCCCCGGTCTGATCGCGGCCCTGGTGCTGACAGTGCAATCGGTCTTCTATTTCATCTTCTACCAACAGATGTCAACCTCACTGGCCCTGTTTGCACTGCGCAACGTTGACCCGGCCTTCATTGTTTTCGGTGTGCATTTGTGGGACTGGTCTCCGGCACAGTTCCAGGCTTTCAACCCGATCTGGATTTTCATTCTCAGCCCGGTTCTGGCCTGGGCCTACACGCAGGCGGGCAAGGCTGACAAGGATATCTCCATCGCCGCCAAGTTCGCCATTGGTTTCCTGATCGTGGCCGGCGGCTTCTTCATTTACGGCGCCTCAGGTTATATGGCAGACAGCCAGGGCAAGGTTTCTTCCTGGTTGATGGTATGGGGTTACGGTGCCATCTCGCTGGGTGAACTGCTGGTCAGCGGTCTCGGCCTGGCGATGATCGCACGCTATGTGCCCGCGCGCATGGGCGGATTCATGATGGGTGCCTATTTTGTTGCTTCCGGTGTGTCACAGTATCTCGGTGGCCTCGTCGCCACCTTCGCCAGCGTGCCTCGCGATATTACCGATCCGCTTGTGTCATTGCCGATCTACACTAACCTGTTCAACAAGCTGGGTATTGCCGCCCTGGTCTGCACGGCAATTGCCATTGCCGTACTACCGCTGATGAACCGTTTGTCACAGGCTCATCACGAGCAAAGCACAGACTAAGCGACTTCGATTAAGGAAAAAAATAAATGCAAGAATTCGTAGATACCATTAATTCCTACGTCTGGAGTAGCGCACTGGTTTATCTGTGTCTCGGCGCTGGCCTGTTTTTCTCTGTGTTGACGCGTTTTGTACAGGTTCGTCAATTTCGTGAAATGATCCGGTTACTTAGCAAGGGCCGGGAGTCGGAAAAGGGTATTTCAACATTCCAGGCATTGGCAGTGTCACTGTCCGGGCGTGTGGGCACCGGCAATATAGCAGGTGTCGCCGCAGCTATCGGGTTTGGTGGTCCGGGTGCAGTATTCTGGATGTGGATGGTCGCATTCCTTGGCGCCTCAACTGCCTACGTCGAGTCAACACTGGGGCAAATCTACAAGGAGGTCGACGAGGGTCAATACCGGGGCGGTCCTGCTTTTTACATCGAAAAAGCCCTCGGCCAAAAATGGTATGCCTGGCTTTTCGCCCTGGCAACGGTGCTGGCGACCGGCTTTCTATTACCCGGTGTACAGGCCAATGCAATCGGCAACGCGGTTGACCTGGCGATGGGTGGTGGCACGCTGATTGAAAGCCCCTTCGGTGAGGTCAGCCAGGTTAAATTGATCACGGGCAGCGTGGTGGTGCTGTTTTTAGGGATCATTATATTTGGCGGGGTGAAACGTATTGCCCATTTCACCATGTTTGTAGTGCCCATCATGGCGCTGCTGTATGTCGCCAGTGCGGTGGTTATCATTTCCATGAATATTGAAGCTGTCCCTGGTGTGATCAAGCTGATTTTTGAAGACGCATTCACACCGATGGCAGGTTTCGGCGCAGCGATTGGCTGGGGTGTGAAACGCGGTATTTACTCCAATGAGGCCGGCCAGGGTACGGGGCCTCATGCTGCAGCAGCAGCGGAAGTGCAGCATCCTGCCCAGCAGGGCCTGGTGCAGGCGTTTTCCGTCTACGTTGATACCTTGTTTGTCTGTACGGCGACGGCGTTTATGATCCTGATAACCGGCGCTTACCATGTGACCGGTGTTGATACGCTGGTTTCCGGTGGAGCATTAGCCGCCACTGTTGATCCAAACAGTCCGGCGTTCACACAAATGGCGGTCGAACGTGTGGTTACCGGATTTGGCGGGCCCTTTGTCGCCATTGCATTATTCTTTTTCGCTTTTACGACCCTGTTGGCCTATTACTATATTGCCGAGACCAATGTCGCCTACATCAAGCGCACTTTTAACATTCCAGGTTTGAAGTTGATCCTGAAGTTCGGATTGATGGGGGCGGTATTTTATGGTGCCATCAAGACGGCGGGACTTGCATGGGCGATGGGCGACATCGGCGTTGGCCTGATGGCTTGGCTCAATATCGTTGGTATTCTCACTATATTCCTTGTCGGAAGGCCAGCCATAAAGGCATTAAAGGATTATGAGGCGCAGCAGGCCGCCGGTGTGAAAGAGTACACTTTTGATCCGAAAACACTGGGCATTAAGAATGCTGATTTCTGGGTTGAACGCTTTGAAGCGCGTGGCAAACAGACCGGGAGTAAAGTTAATGGGTCAGAGTGAAAACCACTCTGGCACTTTACTCTGACCCGAGAACTTAAACATGAGAATGCCCAAGCTAAAAACCATCCTGCTGACGCCAGTGATCCTGTTCATCATCGCCTATACAGCGCTGGCGATTCGTGTTGCGACCTATGACAACACGGCAGCTGCACCCTTAGCACCACCAGCCAGCCTGGAAACAATCGCCATATTTGGCGCAAGCGGAACTGCGGGGGACGGTATTCTCAAAGCTGCACTGGCGAATCCCGATGTCAGGAAAATACATGTGATTACGCGGCGATCCACACCTCGCATCGAAGAAGGTGTCGCGTCCGGCAAAATCCAGATGACGAAACACATGGACTATCTTGACTATGCCGCAATTCACGAGCAAATGGCAGACGTCGATGCAGTTTTCTGGGCGATTGGCTTGAGTTCGATTGGTGTCGATGAAGAAATCTACCGGAGGATTCATATCGATTTCCCCCGACAGTTTGTCAAAGAATGGATAAATACCAGCGCCAGGCCTGCGATCTCCTTTCACTACATCAGTTCGAGTGACATTTCAGAGGATTCCTCGGCAATGTGGGCACGTGTGAAGGTGCAAGCAGAGAAGACCCTGTTTGATTTAGCCAACAGTACTAATCTACGCGTAATTGCTTACCGCCCTGATTACATTGGCCCAACCGCCGAAGAAGCACACATTGGGCAGACACTGCTATATTGGTTCTTCTCACCTGTCGGCGTCGCGGTCAAGGCAACACAAATCGGCCAGGCAATGATGGAGGTCACGGCCCGCGGCGACGAGTTTGCCAATGGTGACAAGC
>CBDTVF010000391.1:0-3330 GCA_965363775.1 uncultured Gammaproteobacteria bacterium | reverse complement strand
TGACGATGGAGTCATCCACCAGTAATACATTTTTGTCGCGAAACTCCAGATCAATGGCGTTCAGTTTTTGCCTGACCGAGCGCTTACGTTGCTCCTGTCCCGGCATGATAAATGTTCGGCCGATGTAACGGTTCTTGATAAAACCTTCCCGATATTTGACCTCCAGATCATAGGCCAACGGTAAAGCTGAAGTTCGACTGGTATCCGGTATGGGAATGACAACATCGATATCATGATCGGGCCATTCCTTCAGTATCTTACGGGCCAGTGCCTGCCCCATGCGCAATCGGGCCTTGTAAACAGAAATATCGTCAAGCATGGAATCCGGACGGGCAAAATAGACATACTCAAAAATACATGGACTGGCCGGTTCAGCGTAAGGGCTTTCATGGGTGTGTAGCTGACCATCGAGGGTAATGAACACCGCCTCACCTGGTTTTAAATCACGTATCAGCGTGAAATCCAATACATCCAGGGCCACGCTTTCCGATGCAATGGCATACTCCCTGCCTTTATCCGTATCCCTGTAGCCAAGTACGGCGGGGCGAATACCATGAGGATCCCGGAACCCCAACACACCCTTGCCGCTGATCATCGCAATCACCGAGTAAGCACCTTTGCAACGTTTGTGCATACCATCAACCGCCCTGAAGACATCTTCTGGCTGCATGCCTGCCGGACCAAGGCGGTGTAATTCATGGGCTAAAACATTCAACAATACCTCTGAATCCGATTCCGTATTGAGATGACGACGGTCGCTGTCAAATAGTTCTTTCTTTAAAGCAGTCGCATTGATCAGGTTGCCATTGTGTCCAAGCACAATGCCATAGGGAGAATTAACATAAAAGGGCTGGGATTCGTCGTAATTATCAGAACCTGCAGTAGGATACCTGACATGACCAATGCCGATGTTGCCCTTCAATTTACTGAGTTCAGAACGCGGAAATACATCCCTGACCAGACCATTGCCTTTGTACAAATGGATCCGGTGACCCTCCAGTGTGGCAATACCTGCAGCATCTTGTCCCCGATGCTGCAATATGGTCAGTGCGTCATAAATCGCGGGGGTGACTGCCTGTTTACCGACAATACCAATGATTCCACACATTCAGATTATCCTCGCGTTTAACAGGCCAGATTTTGGCCGGTATTCTAACATGCTATATATCCAGGACTTTGGCTTCTTCATCCTCTTCAAGCTCCAAATGCTCCTGGATGTAGTCAGGCAAAAACTGCTCCGCCCACTCGGCCAGGGGCATCAAACTTTGTATCGTGCGTGACTGCTGCCACCATGGATCCTGGGTCACCGGTGTCAGGCCCGCAACAAGCATCAAGGCGAGGACAAGAGCCAAACCCCTGATACCACCAAAAGCCCCACCCAGCAAACGATCGGTACCACTGAGTCCGGTTTTTTCAACCAGTTTTCCAACCAGAAAAGTCAGTAAACCACCCACCAGTAAAACTGATAGAAATACACCGGCAAACGCCAGGGATGCCCGTGCAGACGGTAGCTCAATGTGACCCTCCAACTGCATGGCCAATGCACCGGAATACTGAAAGGCTATCAAAAAGGCTGCGGCCCAGACGAGCAACGAGAACGCTTCCTCTACAAACCCCCGAATAAAGCCAACAAGTACCGATATAACAACAATACCAAGGACAACATAATCAGCGTACTCCACCGCCCTACTCCTGGGTTGTTACAAAACCATCGAGATGGTGCTCAAGTTTGACCTTACGGGCCAGTTCGGTGGCCTTTTCACGATCAAGTTCAGGCCCGATACGTACTTTGTAAACGCTACCACTGGCCGAGGTCACTTTTTCTGAGAATGCCGTCAAGCCGGAGAGACGCAATTCGGCAACCAGGCCTTCGGCACTTTTTGAGCTGCTGAAACTGCCTACCTGTACGACCCAACGAACCAATGGGTCTGCAGGTGTCGATACCGGTGCGCTATCTGCCGGTCTCAAATCGACCACGCGTGGGGTCAGATTTTTATCTTTCGAACTGATTCTGGAGACAACCGTGTCCGCCTCAGATCGCTCGGCGTATGGGCCCACGCGTACCCTGTGCAACCGTCCCGCAGTGCGATCAACCACATCCATGAGTACGGGGAAACCATCGGCTTTCAGGAGACCGGCCAGTTCGTTGGCATTTTTTTCACTACTAAAACTACCCACCTGTACCAGGTAACGCGGTGTATTCGCCGGGCTTTCAGCGGTTTCATCAATATCCAGGTTTTCAGGCCGTCCGGAACTCAAAGTGATTGAGGTGACAGGTGGCTTTACTTCAATAGCGTTCGATGGAACCGTTTCTTCAGCCTGACCACCGGTCGTACCCATTTCGTTAACTTTGGCAGTGGATGCAGAATCCTCTGCCATGGCAATCTGCGCAGCAGTACTGTCCGCGAGTTCCGTGTTGACAGGAACAACTGCTTTCCCGACCTGCACCGGCTTTTGCGTTTCGCCGTTATCTTCTTTAACAGACCCCTGCCCTAAGGCCGGCGAAGGTTTATTGGGCACGCCAACCGGGAAACGACGGGTTTCAATGGACAGTTCTTCAGGCTTTGGGGGTAATTCGATCTGGCGGGATTCCTGCTTGAGCCGGTCAGAGCTTCCACTGAGTATCATCGGTAATACGATCACTGCCAATATGATCAATACACTTGCACCGACCAGTCTCTGTTTTAATGCTTTATCCATAGTTTTACCCCGCGATATCCTGCAGATTCGCCTCAGGTGAGTTTAGCAGTATCAAGCCCATTACGCTGCATGCCCATCGCTCTTCATGTTGTACTCAAGCCAGCTGGCTGCAGCCGACACGGTCGTAAAAGAGCCAAAAACCAGGATAGTTTCATCCTCACGAACCGATGAAACAGCCTCCTGCATCGATTCGTCCAGCGACCCGAAAGCACTCACCGAGGCTATCGGCAAAGAGCTTTTAACCCGCCTGGCTAATGATTCGCCCGACTGACCTCTTTCCCCTGGGGAATCCGCACATAACCAGCGTTTGCAAACTTTGCCAAGAGCATGCGCCACCGCTTCGGCTGACTTATCTGCCAACATCGCCAGTACACAAGTCGTATTTGAGCGCTTGTTATCCGCCAGGTAAGCTGCAACGGCCTCGGCTGCCAGTTCGTTGTGCCCGACATCGAGCAAAATTTCGGGTGAAGAATGCACTCGCTGAAGACGACCATGTACCCGGCAGTTTTCGATGGCTGCCGATATATCGCCCGATATCCTGGTGTCCTCCGCAAAACAACCGGGATTCAATAAAGCCAACGCGGCCAATGCCGCGGCAAAATTATCCAGCTGGTGCCTGCCGCCCATTGA
>CBDTVF010000390.1:0-3333 GCA_965363775.1 uncultured Gammaproteobacteria bacterium | reverse complement strand
TACGAGTTAAAACAATGGGACCAGGCACGCGCCGCATTGGTCCAGGTACAGGAACAATATCCCAACACCACATTAGCAAGACTCGCCGCCAGCCGTTTAAGAAGCATGAAGCTGGAAGGCCATTTTTAAGGTATGTAGGGTGCGGTGTTATTACCCACGGGCAACCGCCAACGAATTCGACAACGCCAATATCGTGCATGACCTCGTGGGTAACAAGTTACCCACCCTACGTCTCACGTTTCCCGAACACCAACTGTAAAACACCACCATGCCTCCAACCGATTCCCGCATTCCCAAACCTCGTGAAGGCCAACTCAAAATAACGGAAATATTCCACTCCCTCCAGGGCGAAGCACGAGACGTTGGCAGACCAACTGTTTTCATCCGCCTAACAGGTTGCCCCTTACGCTGTGTCTATTGCGACAGCGAATACGCCTTCTACGGTGGTGAATGGCAACACATCGACCAGATCATGGAACAGGTGGCAAGTTTCAATACGAAATATGTCTGCGTAACCGGCGGCGAGCCATTGGCACAAAAACGTTGTCTGCAACTACTGGACCGGCTGTGTGACACCGGCTACCAGGTCTCACTGGAAACTAGCGGCGCGATTGACATCAGCCAGGTCGATAAACGGGTAAGCAGGGTAGTTGACATCAAAACACCGGCCTCAGGTGAGGTTGAGCGCAACCTGTGGACCAACCTGGATAAACTCACCGCGCATGACCAGATTAAATTCGTAGTATGTTCCCGTGCGGATTACGATTGGGTCGTACAAGAGATACGTACCCGGAATCTGGAACAGAAACTAGAAATACTGGTTTCCCCCGCCTGGGGCCAAGTTAATGCCACCGAACTCGCAGGATGGGTATTGCAGGACCAGTTAAATGTCAGGGTACAGTTACAATTGCATAAAATCTTATGGGGCGATGTGCCGGGTAAATGATGGTGACGGAAAATGAGTAAATCAACTGACAAAGCTGCTGTCGTTCTGCTATCCGGTGGATTGGACTCAGCAACAGTCCTGGCAATGGCCACAAGCCAGGGTTTTCGATGCTACGCCTTATCGGTTGATTACGGGCAAAGACACCGCTCCGAATTGATCGCCGCCGAACAGGTAGCGCGTGCACATTCAGCGGAATTGAAGACCATCAAGCTGAACTTGCGTGCTTTTGGCGGTTCGGCATTGACCGATGATATCGATGTACCCGAAGAGGAAGGCGAAGGTATACCGGTCACCTACGTACCGGCGCGCAATACCATCATGTTGTCGCTGGCCCTGGCCTGGGCGGAAGTGCTTGGTGCAGATGACATATTCATCGGTGTGAATGCGGTGGATTACTCGGGCTATCCTGACTGCCGGCCTGAATTCATCAATGCCTATGAAGAAATGGCCAACCTCGCCACCAAAGCCAGTGTCGTGGGCCATCGCTTGACCATCCACACGCCTTTAATTGATCTCAGCAAAGCGGATATTATCTGTCAGGGTATCGCACATGGAGTAGACTACGGTTTGACAGTTTCATGTTACCAGGCGGATGAGGCGGGCAGGGCATGTAGGGTCTGTGATTCTTGCCGGATTCGCGCTGCAGGATTCGAAGCGGCAGGCGAAAAAGACCCAACCCGATATAAATCTGACTGATTTCTATGTTTCTTCTTGAGTGCGGCGACGTTTTCAAATAAAATGCCGCGCTCTTCGCAGTACTATCTGTGGGCCGTTAGCTCAGTTGGTAGAGCACTGGACTTTTAATCCATTGGTCGTAGGTTCGAATCCTACACGGCCCACCATTTTTTCAAGAAAGACCGCCACAACCGCCTGATCGATACGCTGACCGCCGACTACCTGGCAATCGCTACCACCCTGCTGATCCGTGCCGCGCATGTTTTGGTGCTAACCACTCCATCGGGTAAATCCGCGAGCGCAAGTGACGAACCGGATACTAATGCATCCGGCACCTTTTTTAGGGAACCAGTTTACACATTTATCATCAAAGACACTTACGCCCACTACTCGTGATACTGACTTATACGATTTAATGGGTACCCGTGGCAGTTCCAATTGATCGGAGAGCAAAACCTGAGCCCGGTATGAGACGACTATTTACTATCTGCCTGTTATTGCTCTGCCCCATTTTCTCAATGGCCGAGGATGTGCTAACCGCCAGCTTCCCGAATGACTTCGGCCTGGTGCAGGTCAGTCTGTGTTTCGATGGAAAAGCACCGACTAGCCTGTACAGACACAAACAAGCTGGTGCCTACTCCAGTGACATATTCCATGAAGGAAAGCGAGTCAACGCGCGGGTGCATGAGTACTCATTGAGATTACCTGCCCTTCCTGAAAATACTTGTATTAACTGGCAAACCGATTTGAACGCGGCACTGAAAGAAAAAGATTACCGCCTGATACTCAAAACAGGGGAAGACCTGGCCATGAGCGCTAATCTCTGGTTCTGGAAAGGACCAATGGAAAGAGACCTGGTCGTGGATATTCGACTACCCGCAGGCGCATCAATTTCTACACCATGGATGGAGTTGGAAAGAACAGTTGGCAACATCCGGTTTCGTCCGGACAAGTCATCCTCAGACTGGGAATCAAGGATAGCACTGGGGTACTTTGAACCCATTCGCATCAAAATACCTGGCGCCAACATCAGGATGGCCGTCATCGGAAAGCCGTCAACTCAACAAAGGAACAAGCTGACACATTGGATAGAGGAATCCGTTGCCTCGGTAACCACCGTTAACGGTAATCTTCCGCAGCCAGCACCACAGGTTCTCGTGGTTGCCATCGGCCCAAGAAACAAGGCTGTCGTACATGCCCAGGTGTTACGCGGAGGGGGGTTGGCAGCGGTGTTTTATGTCGACGAAGCACGACCGTTAAGCGAGTTTAGTGAGAACTGGAAGGCCACACACGAATTCAGCCATATGCTTCTCCCCTATGTTTCCTCCCGTGATCGCTGGCTATCTGAAGGCCTTGCCTCCTACTACCAAAATGTATTGCGGGCGCGCGACGGACGTATCAGTGAAACCCTGGCCTGGCAACAGCTTTACGAGGGTTTCAAGCGAGGTAAAAAAAACACGAATGGCGGCACATTGGCGCAAGCCACCAGGGACGGCTGGAATTCCACGATGCGGGTATATTGGAGCGGTGCGGCGTTGATGCTGATGGCAGATATTCAGCTTCGACACCAAAGTGGTGGTCTGCAGTCTCTCGATACTGCGCTCAAAGGTCTTTCTGGCTGTTGTATGGAAAACGGACCAACCTGGCGAGCACGTGAAATGTTTGCCGAGCTTGACCGGCTGACCGGGACAGAGATTTTTATGGGTCTATAT
>CBDTVF010000389.1:0-3334 GCA_965363775.1 uncultured Gammaproteobacteria bacterium | reverse complement strand
GAATGCAAAATCTGATGACAGATCCTGAAAAACCACTTCACGATAATCTGGGTGAATGTCAGCTTTCATGACAGTTTCCGGTTATTCAATAGGCCTAAAGAGCCGGCAAGTCTAACGACCTGCAGCACGCATTGCAAGAGCCATTTTACAATCATTACGGCAGGAATATCTGCTGGATATCATTCACAAACTTCCAGCCCAACTCCGTAGGTGTAAGACGCCGGTTGTGGAACTCCAGCAAGCCCCTGTCAACAGCCTTCTGCACACGCGATTCAGCGACCCGCCAGGACAAGCCGGTACGGGCGCTGAAATCATCTATAAATACACCTTGCCTGAGTCTCAATTGATTGAGAAAGAATTCGAAAACCCGTTCTTCATCACTTATTAGCCGTTTTTCAGCCAGCCAGTCTCCGTTTTCCAGGCCTTGCAAATATCGCTTTGGATGCCTGTGTTTGGCACAGCGTTGCACCTTTCCATCAACCGGTGTGGTAATTTTTCCATGTGCGCCAGCACCGATTGCCAGAAAATCACCATACCTCCAATAGTTCATATTGTGACGGCTTTGCATAGCCCTTTTTGCGAAAGCAGATATTTCATATTGCCCGTACCCGGAGGCCTCCAACATTTCCAAACCGGTCTGTTGCATATCCCAGGCCACATCATCTAATGGCAAAGTTGGTGGCTGCGCCGCGAATACCGTGTTCGGCTCGATGGTCAAATGGTAAAAAGAAACATGCGCCGGATTGGCTTCGATCGCCAGCTGGATGTCACGTTCCGACTGCGCCGGGCTTTGACCTGGTAATGCGTACATCAGGTCAATATTAAAGTTAGTAATCCCCGCGACTCTTAGAGAGAACAGACTTTGTTCAATCTCAGCACTGCCATGTATACGGCCAATACGCCCGAGCAATTCATCATCAAAACTCTGCACACCGAGGGAAACCCTGTTGATACCCGCTTGTGCGTAGGCTGAAAAACTATCGTGTTCAATGGTTCCGGGGTTGGCCTCCAGCGTGATTTCCACGTCGGGCCTCACATCCAGAAGTGCTTTGACCATTGAGAGAAACCCCTCAATCAACTCCGCCTTGAACAGACTCGGTGTTCCACCACCAAAATAAATGCTCTGAACCGGCCGCCCCCAGACCAGCGGCAGATCATGCTCAAGGTCAGCAAGCAGGGCACGAATATATTCTTCTGCGGGGAGTTGTTCAGGTACGGTGTGCGAATTGAAATCACAATATGGACATTTGCGCACACACCAGGGCATGTGTACATACAAACTCAGGGGTGGGTTACTCAGCAAAGCCGGCATCTCTCTCGCGCAGCTGCCTGATCAGCTCCGTTAAAGCCAGGCCCCGATGACTGATTCGACTTTTGTCCGCCGGTGCCAGTTCGGCAGCCGAAACCAACTCGGTAACCGCTCCTGCGTCGCCTAAAGCGCCTACTTTTGGTACTCTACCTCCCACATCCGTGTGGTCGTGCTCGGGACGCGAAAGACCCGTAACGCCAAAAAGCGGGTCATAACCAAACCCGCCATCCCCTCTTGGGGTGGTCAGAATCTGTCCGTACCAACGACCGGTAGCAATCAATGGTGCCGGATCATCGACCGAATTAACCAGAACCAGCACACAATAGAAATAAGCCTGTCGCTCATCACCGGTCCTGCCCGCCAGCTCAACAAGCAGTTTGTCCATATTCGCCTGTGCGTTGGCTGCAGCGCCGGCATAACGGGCTGAATAAATACCCGGACCGCCATTCAATACAGGAACCACAAGACCTGAATCATCCGCAATAGCGGGCAGACCGGTACACCCGGCAGCCTGGCGTGCTTTGATTAACGAGTTCTCGACAAAAGTCGTGGCATTTTCCTCGGCTTCCGGAACCTGCCAGTCACTTTGGGGACGTACGACAAAACCCAGCGGCTTGAGCATCGCGACCAATTCACGCAACTTGCCCTGGTTGCCACTGGCCAGTACATATTCCTTTTTTGCCAACACGCTCAAGACCGGTCAGTCATTTGCCAGGGCGGCAGATTGTGCTTCCATCAACGATCTGATGCCCTGATCCGCCAACGCCAGCATCTGATCCAACTCGTCTTTACGGAAAGCATGCCCCTCGGCCGTACCCTGCAACTCGATAAAGGCACCGCCGTCGTTCATCACGACATTCATATCCGTTTCCGCCTGGGAATCCTCGGGGTAGTCGAGGTCAAGCACGGGGGTGCTTTTATAGATTCCAACTGACACAGCGGCCATCTGGCCATGGACGGGATTCTTGCTGATCTTGTTCTTGGCAAGTAACCACCTGCAAGCATCGACAAGTGCAACATAGGCACCGGTAATGGCCGCAGTGCGAGTACCACCATCTGCCTGTAAAACATCGCAATCCAGGGTGATGGTGTGCTCACCCAAGGCAGCGCGGTCAACAACCGCCCGCAGGGATCGACCAATCAACCTTTGAATTTCCATTGTCCGCCCACCCTGTTTGCCGACAGATGACTCCCGCCTCATCCTTGAACCGGTCGATCTTGGCAGCATGCCATATTCTGCGGTGACCCAGCCCTCGCCTTTGCCACGCAGAAATGGAGGCACCCGGCTTTCAACCGATGCCGTACACAGGACCTTTGTATTGCCACAGGCAATCAATACTGATCCTTCTGCATGACAGGTGTAATTACGTGTAATGCTGATATGACGCAGCTCGTCTGTTTGTCTACCACTGGGTCTCATTGGTTGTTCCTGTTTGTTTGATTATAAGAAAAGAAGCAATTTCGTCAGACCGCTATTTTAGTCTGGCGGGCTAACCGTTAACATTGTGCCACTGCCTTCAACGTGGAAAAAGCAATGATTCGAAGTATGACCGGTTTCGCCCGGGTTGAGCGACAATATGACTTTGGTCGTCTGAGCTGGGAAATGCGTTCGGTAAATCACCGTTACCTTGATTTTGGCTTACGTTTACCGGAAGAGTTTCGACCCCTGGAGGCCGATATCAGGAAATGCCTCGGGAAGTATTTGAGCCGCGGCAAGATCGAAGCAGGGCTACGCTTTTTTGAGGCAGCCGGCGCCACGGGCGGCGGCTTGACACTCAACCTCGACCTGGCACGTGAACTGATCAACGTGCATGCGGAAATGAACCGCCTGGCATCTGCTGAACAACCGGCAGATATCAGCCGGTTACTTAAGTGGCCGGGTCTGATCGAGGAAAAACGCCCGGACACTGCTCCAATGCAAGCCGCCGCCATGGAATTACTGGTAGAAGCTGCAAAGGAACTCCAAGCGGGACGAGGACGTGAAGGCGAGCAGATGGCCAACGCGATACGGGAAAGACTGGCGGG